>JAYTQW010000064.1:0-3229 GCA_043746535.1 Rhodospirillales bacterium | reverse complement strand
GGGATAGTATCTCGGCGATGAACACCGGTGTCTGCATCAGATGGGACGATACCGGCGAGCACGACACCGACAGGTCGGGCACGCGCACGTTGGTTGCCGCGCCGAGCCGTGGCTGCACCCCTGTCCCAGTGGTGACCCTGCAGCCACCCGGATGCCGGTCCAGGTGATTTTGCAACACTTGGCCGAGCCGCATGATCAGAATCCCATGCGCATGGCTTGGCGGTGCCATCGCGACCGGCTCGCCGTCGATCAACTGGAACCGCCGCCCAGTACCGTCGCCCGGCCAGTCGCAGAACTGCGCCGCTGTCATCACCGGCGGGATGTCGAGGTCGTATGCGTGGCTCATGCCACAGTATGCTCGCCTGTCACGCTATCCGGTACGGTATTCTTGACTCCCGCCACCACCCAGCCCATACCGCCGCCTCCGCCGGTCCGCGAGTGTTCGCGCACCGGCGTTTTTGACGTTGGATCATAGGGACCATACGTGTTCGACGCGCTTTCCGGCAAACTCTCAGGCGTCTTCGACCGGCTGCGGCGGCGCGGCTCGCTGAGCGAGGAGGATGTCGCCGAGGCGCTGCGCGAGGTGCGTCTGGCGCTGCTCGACGCCGACGTGGCGCTCCCGGTGGTCAAGGACTTCATCGCCCGCGTGCGGGAGCGCGCGGTCGGCGTCGAGGTGCTGGACAGCGTCTCGCCCGGCCAGCAGGTCGTCAAGATCGTCCATGACGTGATGATCGAGGCGCTGGGCGGCACCGGCGCCGCGCCGCTGAACCTGGTGGCGGTGGCCCCCATCGCCTTCCTGATGGTCGGGCTGCAAGGCTCCGGCAAGACCACCACCTCGGGCAAGCTCGGCCTGCGGCTGGCGACGCGGCTGCGCAAGAAGGTGCTGCTGGCCAGCCTCGACGTGCAGCGCCCGGCGGCGCAGTTGCAGTTGCAGCAACTGGCGCAGCGGGCAGGGGTCGCCAGCCTGCCAATCGTGGCTGGCGAGACGCCGTTGCAGATTGCCCACCGCGCGATGGAGACCGGGCGGCGCGAGGTGTTCGACGTGGTGATCCTCGACACCGCCGGCCGGTTGTCGATCGACGCCGCGCTGATGGACGAGGTGCGGCAGATCCGTGCCGCCACCAACCCTGCGGAGACGCTGCTGGTGGTGGACGCCATGACCGGCCAGGACGCGGTGAACACCGCGCGCGCCTTCAACGAGGCGGTTGGCGTGACCGGCATCGTGATGACCCGGATGGACGGCGACGCGCGCGGCGGCGCCGCGCTGTCGATGCGCTTCATCACCGGGGCGCCGATCAAGCTGATGGGCGTCGGCGAGCAGATCGACGCCCTTGAGGAGTTCCACCCGGAGCGTGTCGCCGGCCGCATCCTCGGCCTGGGCGACGTGGTGGGGCTGGTCGAGCGCGCGTCGGAGACGATCGACCAGGCGGATGCGGAGAAGCTTGCGCGCAAGATGCAGCGCGGCACCTTCGACCTCGCCGACTACGCGCAGCAGCTCCGGCAGATCAACAAGATGGGCAGCCTGTCCTCGATCATCGGCATGTTGCCGGGTGCGGGCAAGTTGCAGGCGCAGTTGGAGGGGGCGGGAAAGGCCAACCTCGACCAGAAGATGCTGGCGCGGCAGGCGGCGATCATCGGCTCCATGACCCCCAAGGAGCGCAGCACGCCCGACCTGCTGAAGGCCAGCCGCAAGAAGCGGATCGCCGCCGGCTCCGGCACCAGCGTGCAGGAGGTCAACAAGCTGCTGAAGAACTTCGACGACATGTCCGCAATGATGAAGCGGATGAACAAGCTGGGCCAGAAGGGGCTGATGCGCGGTGGACTCGCCGCGCTGATGCCCGGCAACCGCCGTCCCTACTGACTCTCACTCGTACCGACACTGCAAACGGAGACTTGATTCCATGGGCCTGAAAATTCGCCTCGCGCGCGCCGGCGCCAAGAAGCACCCCTACTACCACATCGTCGTCGCCGACAGCCGCAGCCCGCGCGACGGCCGCTTCCTGGAGCGCGTCGGCAGCTACAACCCGATGCTGCCGGCCGACCATGCCGAGCGCGTGCGCCTGCAACCCGAGCGCATCACGCATTGGCTGAGCGTCGGCGCCCTGGCGACCGACCGCGTGGCGCGCTTCCTCGGCGTGGCCGGTCTGGCGCCGATGCCGGTGTACCGCGAGCAGCCGGTGCAGGCATTGCCGAAGAAGAAGGCGCAGGAGCGCGCCAAGGCCGCCGCCGCCGCCGTCGGCGCCTGAGTGGAGCCTGCGCGCATCCTGATGGGCGTGATCGGCCGGCCGCATGGCGTGCGCGGCCTGCTGCACGTCCATGCCTACACCGCCGATCCGGGCGGGCTGACCGCCTATGGGCCGCTGGTCGATGACCGTGGCCGCTGGTTCAGCCTGCGCTGGAAGGCCGAGGGCGTGGCCGAGGTGGCGCAGGTGATCGACGGCAAGCGGGTGCCGGTGGCGACGCGGGAGGCGGCGGAGGCGCTGGTCAACCTGCGCCTGCATGTCCCGCGCGACCGGCTGCCGAAAGCCGACGACGACGAGTTCTACCTGGCCGACCTGGTCGGACTGCCGGCCTTCGCCCCGGACGGCGCGATGCTGGGCGAGGTCAGCGCGGTGCATGACTACGGCGGCGGCGCCAGCCTGGAGATCGGCGCGTTGCTGGTGCCGTTCACCCGTGCGGCGGTGCCCGAGGTCGATCTGGCGGCGCGGCGGCTGGTGGTCGTGCTGCCGACCGAAGTGGCGATGCAATGAGTTGGCGCGCCAGCGTGCTGACGCTGTTCCCGGAGATGTTTCCTGGCCCGCTCGGCCTGTCGCTGGCCGGGCGCGCGCTGGAGCGGGGCCTCTGGTCGCTCGACGCGCACGACATCCGCGCCCACGCGCTGGACCGGCACCGCAGCGTGGACGACACGCCGTTCGGCGGCGGCGCCGGCATGGTGATGCGACCCGACGTGCTCGACGCGGCGCTGGCGGCGCATGACGACGGCCGTCCGGCGATCTACCTGACCCCGCGCGGCGCCCCCTTGACCCAGGCCCGCGTGCGCGCGCTGGCCGGCGGTCCCGGCGTGGTGCTGCTGTGCGGCCGCTACGAGGGCATCGACCAGCGGGTGATCGAGGCGCGCGGGCTGATCGAAGTCAGCGTCGGCGACTACGTGCTGTCGGGCGGCGAGCCGGCGGCGCTGGTGCTGCTGGACGCCTGCGTGCGGCTGCTGCCGGGCGTCATGGGCGCGGCC
>JAYTQW010000063.1:0-6270 GCA_043746535.1 Rhodospirillales bacterium | reverse complement strand
CACGCCAAACCCAGCTCCCGCCGCACTCACGCACAGCAAAAACCAAAAAGACGCCGCCAACGTATCCCTTCCTATACCCGATGCAACTGTCAATGAACGGCGCGCCTGCCACATGCAGACGGCTAAGCGATTCCTGATATTCGATTCTCAGCCAAGGCCAAGAAAAATAGCCGACCGACAAGCAGCCGTAAAGACAGCGACCGCTTCCGACGACTGGGATGTAGGCTCGCGACCCGAGGTGGTCAACCTCTTTCTTTGCAATCACGTGTCACCCGGCAGCTCCCAGGAGCCGTCGCGAGGCCGCTTGGCGGACCGCATATTCCGGCTCCCGGATCGTTGCGCCGCAGCGGATTCCCCGCCATCTCATCTGTCATGCAGCACTTCCCGATCTTCCTCGACCTCCGGCACCGCCGCGTCCTCGTTGTCGGCGGCGGCGAGGTTGCCACCCGCAAGGCGGAACCGTTGCGGCGGTGCGGCGCCGATGTGCGCGTGACGCCACGGTTCAACGCCGCCGACCTCTCCGGCTGCGTGCTGGCAGTCGGCGCCGACGCCCCGGAAGCCGATCTGCAAGCCTTGTCGCTGGCCGCCCGATCCGCCGGCATTCCGGTCAATGTGGTCGACCGGCCGGAACTGTGCAGCTTCATCATGCCGGCCCTGGTGGAGCGGGACCCGATCACCGTCGCCGTCTCATCGAGTGGCACCGCGCCGGTCCTGGCCCGTCTGGTCCGCGCGCAGATCGAGGCATTGCTGCCGCCGGCACTGGGTCGCCTAGCCACCCTTGCCGATCAGTTCAAGGACGCCTTGCGCAGCCGCATCCCCAACATCGCCCATCGCCGCCGCGTGCTGGAGCGGCTGTTGGACGGACGCACCGCCGACCTGGTGTTTGCCGGGCGCGAGGACGCGGCGGCGGCGTTGTTCGCAGCGGCGATTGACAGCGCCGACGCGGATGTGCCGCCCCCCGGCATCGTCTATCTGGTCGGCGCCGGCCCGGGTGCGCGCGACCTGCTCACGCTGCGCGCGCAACGCCTGCTCGGCGAGGCGGACGTGATCGTCCACGATCGCCTGGTCAGCAGCGACGTGCTCGACATGGCCCGCCGCGACGCCGAGCGCATCCATGTCGGCAAGCGCCGCGCGGAGCATTGCCTGCCACAGGCGGAGATCAACGCGCTGCTGGTGCGGCTCGGCCAGGAGGGCCGCCGCGTGGTGCGCTTGAAGGGTGGCGACCCGTTCATCTTCGGGCGCGGCGGCGAGGAGATGGAGGCGTTGCAGGCGGCCGGGATCGCCGTCGAGGTGGTGCCCGGCATCACCGCGGCGCTGGCCTGCGCCGCCCAGGCCGGCATCCCCCTCACCCATCGAGACGCCGCCAGCGTACTGACGATGGTGACCGGCCATACCAAGGACGGGCGGCTCGACCTGGACTTCTCCGCCCTGGCCAGGACGGGCGGCACGCTCGCGGTCTATATGGGCATCGTCTCGCTGCCGCAATTGTGCCACGGCCTGCTGGCGCACGGCATGGCGCCGGACACCGCCGCGATCCTGATCGAGCATGGCGGCACATCGAAGCAACGCAGCCTGCGCGCAACGCTGGACCAGTTGGCGGCACAGGCTTCGGCGTGGTCCGGCGGCGGACCGACGCTGGTGCTGATCGGTGCCGTGGCCGGACGCGGCTTAGAAGCCAGGCGAGGGCTGGCCCTTGACCCATTGGGGCCGCAGGCCCCAAACCCCACTTCTTAGAGAGGATTGCAAAGGCTCAGCCTTTGCTGGGGTCCAGGGGCAAAGCCCATGGCCTTCCTACCCAGCGACCCAGCCGCCGTCGATAGAGAGCGGCGCGCCGGTGATGGTGGCGGCGCCGTCCGAGCATAGGAACACCGCCAGCGCCCCAATCTGCTCCGGGGTGGTGAATCTGGCCATCGGCTGCTTCTCGGCCAGGAAGTCGTGCGTCAGCGCCTCGACCGGCCGGCCCTCCTGCGTCGCCCGCGCGTCCAGTTGCCGCTGCACCAGCGGCGTCAGCACCCAGCCCGGGCAGATGGCGTTGACCGTCACCCCGGAGTTGGCCAGCTCGATGCCCGCTACGCGCGTCATGCCGACCAGCCCGTGCTTGGCCGCGACATAGGCGACCTTGGTGGCGCTGCCGACCAGGCCGTGCGCCGAGGCGATGTTGATGACCCGCCCCCAGCCGGCGCGCTTCATGCCGGGGATCGCCGCCTTGGTGGCGTGGAACGGGCCCGACAGGTTGATGGCGATGATCCGGTCCCATTGCTCGTCCGGGAAGTCCTGGATCTCGGCGGTGAACTGCACGCCGGCGTTGTTGACCAGGATATCGAGCGAGCCGAGTTCGCCATGCGCCTGCGCCACCATCGCCGCGATCTGCTTCGGCCGGGTCACGTCGGCGGCGGCGTAGGCGACGCGCACGCCGAAACGGGCGGCGGTCTCGGCCCGCAGCCGCTCGATGTCGGCCGGATCGCCGAAGCCGTTCATCAGGATGTCGCAGCCCTCGCCGGCCAGCGCGTGAGCGATGCCCAGCCCGATGCCGCTGGTCGAGCCGGTGACCAGCGCCACCTTTCCCACAAGACTCATGCCGCCAGCCTCCGTCGACGCGCGCCAGCGTAGGGCCGCGACACGGCCAGGAGCAATCCGGCCGCGTCGCATGAACAACGTGTCATCGCGGCGGGTGTCGCAGACACTTGACCCGGACGCCCGGTTCACGCGCGTTATGCCGGTCTTCGCCACAGCCACGGACCTTGCGCATGGACACGCCGATACTTGCCGATGCCGGGGTCGCCACGCCGGTCGACCGGCGGCCACCTGGCCGCCAGCGCGTGGCATTGGCGCTGCAAGCCGGCGGCAACGCGCCGGAGCGCCGGCTGGAGCGACGGCGCGCGTTCTGGGAGGCGGTCACCGATCGCGGCATCCCTTACGGCACCGCGAGTGGCTGGCGGTGCCGGGGGCGAATGCCGGCATCGGCGTGCATGGTGACGGCCATCGTGACGGGGGCCGACCGGCTTGCGGCCCGATGGCGCTGCCGGCGCGTGCTGGGCGGCGTGTCGCTCGCCAGCGTGCTGTCCGTCACGGCGGCCTGGGCGGCGCCGGTGACGTTGGCGCTGGATGCCGGCCACGCCAGCATGGGTCTGCGGGCCTACGCCATGGGGCTGCTGTCGATGGACGGGCATTTCGAGCGTTTCCACGGCACCCTCGCCGTCGACTCGGCGCACCCGGACACCTGCCACATCGCGCTGTCGGTCGAGGTCCGCAGCCTGCGGATGGAGGATGCCTCGGTGGGCCGCGACATGCTGTCGCCGGCCTTGCTGGACGCCGCCCGGTTCCCCGGCATGAACTTCGACGGAAACTGCGTGGGCGCCGGGATCGCGGGCGACCTGACCATGCACGGCGTCACCCGCCCCGTCACCCTCGCCATCAGCCGTCACGACGGCCTGTACCGCGCCCAGGCTCAAATAAACCGGGCCGATTGGGGCGTCAGCGGCCGTCCACTCGCGGCCGGACCGCAGGTGCGGATCCGCTTCGAGGTGCGCCTGCCGCCATCGATCGCGCTTCAGACCACGCAACAATAGGCAGCGGCATCGCGTTGTGACGGGTCGCAGCGACAACCGCTGATCCTGTCAGGAAGGACATGCCGATGGCCCCCCGCTCCCACGCGACCCACAACAAGCTCGACAGCAACGCCAAGAAGGTCTCGGTGGAGCTGCTGAACGCGCGCCTGGCCGACATGATCGACCTGGCGCTCATCACCAAGCAGGCGCACTGGAACGTCAAGGGTCCGACCTTCATCGGCGTGCATCTGATGCTCGATGAGTTGCGCGCCGCCGTCGACGAGTACGTGGACAAGACCGCCGAGCGCGGCGTGCAGCTCGGCGCCACCGCGTTCGGCACCAGCCAGGTGCTCAACAAGTCGAGCAATGTCGAGGCCTATCCGCTCGACATCTACCGCGTCGGCGACCACCTCAAGGCCCTGGCCGACCGCTTCGGCAACGTCGCCAATGCGGTGCGCGCGAACATCGACGAGGTCGACGAAGCAGGCGACGCCGACACCGCCGACCTGTTCACCGAGGTCTCGCGCGGACTGGACAAGTGGCTGTGGTTCATCGAGGCGCATTTGCAGGAAGACATGACGCCGGACAGCGTAGCTAAGTCGTAGCACCCACTCGGCGCTTGCCTGGCATCGGCGGCACTGGCTAGAGTGCCGCCGATGAACAGGAACACAACATGAACGACGATCTGTTCAGCGGCTCGCCCAAGCCTCGCCTGCCGCCCAGGCCCGCGCGCGGCCCGGCTGTTCCGGCCGAGCAGGACTATTCGGCCAAGGACATCGAGGTGCTGGAGGGGCTGGAGCCGGTTCGCCGCCGTCCCGGCATGTATATCGGCGGCACCGACGAGGGCGCGCTGCACCACCTCGCCGCCGAGATCATCGACAACGCGATGGATGAGGCGGTGGCCGGCCATGCCAGCCTGATCGAGGTCACGCTGGAGGCCGGCAACATCCTGGCGGTGCGCGACAACGGCCGTGGCATCCCGGTCGACCCGCACCCCAAGCTGAAGCCGCTCTCGGCGCTGGAAGTGATCTTCACCACGCTGCACTCCGGCGGCAAGTTCGGCGGCGCCGCCTACGAGACCTCCGGTGGGCTGCACGGCGTCGGCAGCTCGGTGGTCAACGCATTGTCCGACCTGCTGGAGGTGGAGGTTGCCCGCGACCGCGTGCTGTGGCGGCAAAGCTATGCGCGCGGCAAGCCGGTCACGAGGCTGCTGAACGCCGGCGCGGTGCAGAACCGGCGCGGCACCAGCATCCGCTTCCATCCCGACCCGGAGATCTTCGGGCCATTGCCGTTCAGCGCGGCGCGGCTGTTCCGCTTCTGCCGCTCCAAGGCCTACCTGTTCCGGGGCGTGCAGATACGCTGGAAATGCGACCCCTCGCTGGTAGGCACGGCACGCGATGCGCCGCCGGCGGAGGCGCTGCTGCATTTCCCCGGCGGTCTGCGCGACAGCCTGGACGCCGACACCGGCGCGAAGGCGCGGCTTGGCGGCATCTGGTCCGGGGAGGCCGACCTACCGGTCAACGCCGCTGGCGTGCGCAGCGGGCGGGCCGAGTGGGCGCTGACCTGGCTGGAGCAGGACGAGGGCTTCATCCACTCCTACTGCAACACGGTGCCGACCCCGCTCGGCGGCACCCACGAGGCCGGGTTGCGCGCGGCGCTGCTGCGCGGTCTGCGCGCCTGGGGCGAGCAGCGGGGCAACCGCCGCGCGGCGCCGATCACCGCCGACGACGTGGTGTCGCCACTGGCCGCCAAACTCTCGGTGTTCCTGCGCGAGCCGCAGTTCCAGGGCCAGACCAAGGAGAAGCTGAGCAGCCCCGACGCGGCCCGGCTGGTGGAGCTGGCGTTGCGCGACCGGTTCGATCATTTCCTGGCCGCCGACCCGGCACAGGCCGATGCGCTGCTGGCGTTCGTGATCGAGCGTGCGGAGGACCGGCTACGCCGCCGCGACCTGAAGGACGCGCCGCGCAAATCGGCCACCCGCCGGCTGCGGCTGCCGGGCAAGCTTACCGACTGCACGCTGGAAGACGCCAGCAAGGTCGAGATCTTCCTGGTCGAGGGCGACAGCGCCGGCGGATCGGCCAAGCAGGCGCGCGACCGGGCCACCCAGGCGGTGCTGCCGTTGCGAGGCAAGATCCTGAACGTCGCCAGCGCCTCGACCGAGAAGCTGCGGCAGAACCAGGAGCTGCGCGACCTCGTTGAAGCGCTCGGCTGCGGAGTCGGCGAACGTTTCGACCGCAGCCGCCTGCGCTATGGCCGCGTCATCATCATGACCGACGCCGATGTGGACGGCGCCCATATTGCCAGCCTGCTCATGACGTTCTTCTACCGCGAGTTGCCGGAACTGGTGCGGCAGGGACACCTGTACCTGGCGCAGCCGCCGCTGTACCGCCTGACGCAGGGGGCCAAGTCGGTCTATGCGATGAACGACGCCGACCTCAAGCGCAAGACGCGGCAGTTCAAGGCCGGCAGCAAGGTCGAAGTCAGCCGCTTCAAGGGATTGGGCGAGATGCCGCCGTCCGCATTGCGCGATACCACCATGGATCCTGCCCGGCGCACGCTGCTGAAGGTGGTGGCGCTACCGGCAAACCGCGTCGCCACCGACGAGATGGTCGAAAGCCTGATGGGCCGTCGGCCAGAGTTGCGCTACCAGTTCATCCAGGAGCGGGCACGCGGAATCCAGGAAGCGGAAATCGACGTCTGACGCCGCCTGTCGTGGCCGGCA
>JAYTQW010000062.1:0-6066 GCA_043746535.1 Rhodospirillales bacterium | reverse complement strand
TGCCGGAGGCGGGCGACTACATCACGGTGAACATCGGCCCGAACTCGGTCATCCTGGTGCGCGACGACGACATGCAGGTGCGCGCGTTCCACAACGTCTGTCGCCACCGTGGCAGCCGGCTGTTGCAGGATCCGAAGGGCGTCACCGGCAACCTGGTGTGCCCGTACCACCAATGGACCTACGACCTCACCGGCGCGCTGATCCATGCCGAGAACATGCAGCATTGCGTGGCCGAGGGCCGCCACAACCTGAAGCCGGTGGCGATCCGCAACCTGGCCGGGCTGCTCTACATCTGCTTCGCCGACAACCCGCCGGCCGATTTCGACGACATGGCGGCCGAACTGACACCCTACCTGGCGCCGCACCAGATCGGCCGCTGCAAGGTCGCCCACCAGAACGAGATCATCGAGGAGGGCAACTGGAAGCTGACGCTGGAGAACAACCGCGAATGCTATCATTGCAGCGGCCATCCCGAGTTGCTGTGCAGCCTGTTCCACTTCTTCGGCGAAACCAAGGACACGCCGGCCAACCAGCTCGACGACCTGCGCCGGTATGAGGCGGCCAAGGCCGAGATGGTCGGCATCTGGGAGGAGAGCGGCCTGCCGCACCGCGCGATCGAGAGGCTGGAGGGCCGCCCGACCGGCTTCCGCATCGAGCGGCTGGCGCTGGAGGGTCCGGGCGAGAGCTACACGATGGACGCTCGCCGCGCCTGCAAGAAGCTGGTCGGCGGCTTCACCAACGCGCGTCTCGGCACGCTGCACATACACACGCAGCCGAACGCCTGGTTCCACTTCCTGGGTGACCACGCGGTGACCTTCTCGACCATCCCGCTGACGCCCGACCGGACGCTGGTTCGCACCACCTGGCTGGTCGACCGCGATGCGGTCGAAGGGGTCGACTACGACATTCCCCATCTGACCGAGGTGTGGAACGCCACCAACCAGCAGGACGGCAGCTTCGTGCGCTGGGCGCAGCAGGGCGTGCAGTCACCGGCCTACGAACCCGGCCCGTACTCGCAGCCGGAGTACATGGTCGACAAGTTCTGCACCTGGTATCTGGAGCGGTTGCAGGCCGGCATGGCGCTGGCCTGAACAGCGCCCCATGAAACACGTCTCGGTCTTCCCGTATCCGGTGCGGATGACCGAGCCGTTCATCACCCTGGCCGACGGCACCCGCCTCGCCGCCCGCATCTGGCTGCCGGAATGCGCCGATGCGGTGCCGGCGATCCTGGAATACCTGCCGTACCGGCTCCAGGACGGGACAGCGCAGCGGGATGCCCTGACGCATCCGTATTTCGCCGGCCACGGCTATGCCGCCGTGCGCGTGGACATGCGCGGCACCGGCAACTCCGACGGGCTGATGGCCGACGAGTACGCGCAACAGGAGATGGATGACGCGGTCGAGGTGATCGCCTGGCTGGCGGCGCGGCCCTGGTGCAGCGGGGCGGTCGGCATGATGGGCATCAGTTGGGGCGGCTTCAACGGGTTGCAGGTGGCCGCACTCCGGCCGCCGGCTTTGCGCGCGGTGATTTCGCTGTGCAGCACCGACGACCGCTATGCCGACGACATCCATACCATGGGCGGCGCGCTGCTGAGCGATAACCTGCGTTGGGCCAGCACCATGCTCGCCTACCAAAGCCGCCCGCCAGATCCGCGCGTGGTCGGCGAGCGCTGGCTGGAGATGTGGCGGGCGCGGCTGGACGCCGAGCCGCTGCTGATCGAGCGATGGCTGCGCCACCCGACCCGCGACGCCTACTGGAAGCACGGGTCGGTGTGCGAAGATCCGGGCGCCATCACCGCCGCGTGCTTCCTGATCGGCGGCTGGGCCGATGCCTATTCCAACGCGGTGCCGCGCATGATGGAGCGCCTGTCCTGCCCGCGCATCGGCCTGATTGGCCCCTGGGCGCACAAATACCCGCATTTCGCCAAGCCGGAGCCGGCCATCGGCTTCTTGCAGGAGGCGCTGCGGTTCTGGGACGAGTGGCTGCGCGGCACCGACACCGGCATCATGGACGGGCCGGCGCTGCGGCTATGGCAGCAGGACTTCGTGCCGCCGGCCACCGACCACGATGCCCGCCCCGGACGCTGGATCGGCGAGCCGTCCTGGCCCAGCCCGAACGTGGTGGCGACCAACTGGCATCTGGGCCGGGGCACGCTCTCGCTGGCCGGGCTGTCCGCTGCGGAGTTGCTGATCGCCTCGGCGCAGGACACCGGGGCCGAGGCCGGGGTGTGGTGCGCCTACGGCGGCGGCCACGAACAGCCGGGCGACCAGCGGGCGGAGGACGGGCTGTCGGTGGTGTTCGACAGCGCGCCGCTCGACGCCGAACTGTGCCTGGCCGGGGCGCCGGTGCTGGAGGCCACGCTCAGTTCCGATCAGGCGAACGGCCTGCTGATTGCCCGCCTATGCGATGTGGCGCCGGACGGGGCCAGCCTGCGGGTCAGCTACGGCGTGCTGAACCTCACCCATCGCGACAGCCACGAGAGCCCCGAGCCGCTGCCGGTGGGGCAGCCGGTGCGGGTGCGCCTGCAACTGAACGACTGCGCGCACCGCTTCCCGGCCGGCCACGTGCTGCGCCTGGCGCTGTCCAACGCCTATTGGCCACTGGTGTGGCCGTCGCCGGCCGCCGCGCGGCTGATGCTGGACACCGCCGCCAGCGGGCTGACGTTGCCGCACCGCGCGCCGGCGGCGGCGGACGACGACCTGCCGCCGTTCGCCGAGCCGGAGGCGGCGCCCGCGCTGGAGCGGACGTTCCTGCGCGAGCCGGTGGTCGACCGCCGGGTGATCCGTGACCAGATCGCCGGGACCACCACGACCGAGGCGCGCGACGACACCGGGCTGTACCGGATCGAGGCGACCGGGCTGGAATACGCGCTATCCTCGCTCGACCGCTTCAGCATTGGCGCGCATGATCCGCTGAGTGCGGAGGCGGAGATCGTGTTCGAAATGCGGATGGGCCGGGACGAGTGGCAGACCCGCGCCACCACGCGCACGACGATGCGTGCCACCTCGACCACATTCCAGATCGATGCCACTCTGACCGCCACCGCTGGCGACGAACAGGTCGCGAGCCGAAGCTGGTCCGTGACGATACCGCGCCTGCACGTCTGAGCCTGTACGTCTGAGCCTGCACGTCTTACATCATTTCGGGAGGCTACACATGATCGATCTGCCGCTGTCGCGCCGGGCCTTGCTGGGGAGTGCCGCCACGCTGGCGGCGGGGGTGCCGCTGCTGGGCATGCCGGGGCCGGCGCTGGCCGCCGCCGAGACGCCGCGCAAGGGCGGCACGCTGAACATCGGCATGGCCGGGGGCAGCACCTCCGACACGCTGGAGTTCCCGCTGACCACCGACAGCATGGCGCTGGCGACCAGCTTCGCGCTGTACAACGGCCTGATCGAGAACAGCCCGGACAACAAGCCGGTGCCGGAGCTGGCCGAGAGCTGGACCGCGCAGCCGGGCGCCGCCGTGTGGGTGCTGAACCTGCGTAAGGGCGTCAAGTTCACCAACGGCAAGGAGTTCGATGCCGACGATGCGGTGTATTCGCTGAACCTGCACCGCACCAACGGCAAGTCCGGCGCCGCCGGCGCGTTCAAGTCCGTCACCGACATCAAGAAGCTGGACACCCACCAGATCCAGATCACGCTGGCGGCGGGTGACGCCGATCTGCCCTATATGCTCAGCGACTACCACGTGCTGATGTGCCCCAACGGCTTCACCGACTGGGCGCACCCGGTCGGCACCGGCGCGTTCACGCTGGAGAGCTGGGACCCGGGCGTGCGCGCTTCGTTGAAGCGCAACCCGAACTTCTGGAAGCCGGATCGCGGCCATCTGGATGCGGTGGTCATCACCGTCATCAACGACGGCGCCGCGCGTCTGAGCGCCCTGCTCGACGGTCAGGTCCAGGTCATCAACCGGCTCGATCCGAAGACGGTCGCGCTGGTCAAGAAGAACGCCAAGCTGCAGGTCATCCAGGCGCCGGGCGGCTGGTTCGCCGTCATGCCGATGATGGTCGACCGCGAGCCGTACACCAACCCCGACCTGCGCCGCGCGATGAAATACGCGATCGACCGCAAGGCGGTGCTGAAGACGCTGTTCAGCGGCTACGGCACGCTCGGCAACGACCACCCGATCCCGGCCGGCGACCCGTTCCACAACCCGGACCTGGTACAGACTGCCTTCGACCCCGACAAGGCGAAGCACTATTTCCAAAAGGCGGGGGTCAGCAACCCGAAGATCGTGTTGCAGGCGTCGGATGCGGCGTTCAACGGCGCGGTCGACATGGCGACGCTGTACCAGGCCAACGCGGCCAAGTGCGGCATCTCCATGGAGGTGAAGAAGGAGCCGGCGGACGGGTTCTGGGACAATGTGTGGCTGAAGGGTTCGTTCACCACCAGCTACTGGGGCGGCCGCCCGGCGGCGACGCAGATGTTCGCCGTGGCGTTCAAAAGCGGCGCTGTGTGGAACGACTCGCACTGGAACAACCCCCAGTTCGATGCCCTGCTGGCGACCGCGCGCTCGGAACTGGACGAGAACAAGCGCCGCAGCGCGCTGTACGAGATGCAGGCGATGCTGCACGACGACGGTGGCGTGGTCATCCCGGCTTTCCGCGACTGGCTCGACGCCAGCTCGGTGAAGGTCGGCGGGCACACGCCGCATAAGGGCTTCGATCTGGATAACGGCCGCATCTGTGAGAAGGCGTGGCTGAAAGCCTGAGCGGAGCCGCGATCCGCCAGCGCATCGACGCGCTGGCGGCGATCAGCGCCCAGGCGGACGGGCTGACCCGCGTGTATCTGTCCCCCGAACACCGGCGTGCCAACGCGCTGGTGTCCGGCTGGATGCGGGAGGCCGGCATGTCGGTGCGCGTCGATGCCGTCGGCAACGTGGCCGGGCGCTATGCCGGCCACGACGCCGCGGCACCGGCGCTGTTGCTCGGCTCGCATCTGGACAGCGTGGCGGATGCCGGGCGCTGGGACGGGCCGCTGGGCGTGGTCAGCGCCATCGCCTGCGTCGCCAGCCTGCACGCGGCCGGCCGGCGGCTGCCCTGCCCGGTCGAGGTGGTGGGCTTCGCCGACGAGGAAGGCACCCGCTTCGGCGCCACCATGCTCGGCAGCCGTGGCCTTGCCGGCACCTTCGATCGCGCGGCGCTGGCGATCCGCGACGCACAGGGCATCGGAATGGCACAGGCCATGCGCGACTGGGGCCTCGACCCCGACCGGATCGACGATGCGGCGCGGGCTCCCGGCAGCCATGCCGCCTACCTCGAACTGCATATCGAGCAAGGGCCGGTGCTGGAACAGCTTGGCCTGGCCACGGGATGCGTCAGCGCCATCGCCGGGGCGACACGGTTGCGCGTGACACTGGCGGGCGAAGCGGGGCACGCCGGCACGGTGCCGATGCGGCTGCGCCACGATGCGTTGGCGGCGGCGGCGGCGTGCATCCTGGCGATCGAGGGCCGCGCCGGCGAGGAGACGGACGCGGTGGCCACCGTCGGGCGGCTCGACGTGTCGCCCGGCGCGGTCAACGTGATCCCCGGCGGCGTCGCCTTCACGGTCGATATCCGGGCGCCGCGGGACGCGCAGCGGCACCGTCTGGTGGCCGACATCCGCCGCGGCATCGCCACGCTGTGCGGCCGGCGCGGCATCGGCCACGAGATCGCGGTGACGCACGAGTTGGACGCCACCCCCTGCGCGCCCTGGCTGATGGCGCGCATCGACGACGCCATCGGCCGCCGGCCCGCGACGCGCCTGGCCAGCGGCGCCGGGCATGACGGCATGGCGCTGCGCGGCCTGTGCGACATCGGCATGATCTTCGTCCGCTGCGCCGGCGGCATCAGCCACAACCCAGCCGAGAGCGTCACCGACGCGGATGCCGAGGCCGGCGCCCACGCGCTGATGCGTGTCATTGAAAGTTTCGGCTGATGCGCGCCATTGAAAGTTTCGCATGAACCAGTTGCTTGATTTCCTGCGCGCGCGCCGCGACGCGCAGACCGCGATGCTGGCGGCGCTGGTGCGCATCCCCACCGACAACCCGCCCGGCGATTGCGCTCCCGCAGCGGCACTTGTGGCCGC
>JAYTQW010000061.1:0-2215 GCA_043746535.1 Rhodospirillales bacterium | reverse complement strand
ACCCCGACCGCGGACCCAACCCAGGACCCGAAATGGCGGCCGATCTCCATGCCGATGCCGGCGGGGCAACCCTCACCCAATCAGGCGAATGCGCTGTGGCGCTCCGGCTCGCGCGCCTTCTTCAAGGATCAGCGTGCTGCCCAGGTCGGCGACATCGTGACTGTGCTGGTCAACATGAACGATGCCGCGAACCTGAAGAACGTTACCTCCGCCATCCGCACCAGCACGGAATCCGGCGGTATCCCGAAACTGTTCGGGCTAGAGGCGATGCTGCCGAAAACGGTGAACCCCAGCACACTGATCTCTGCGAGCAGCAGCAACAACAACATCGGCACGGGGCAGATCCAGCGCACCGAGGCCGTGACGCTGCGCTTGGCCGGCATCGTGACCCAGGTGCTGCCGAACGGAAACCTGGTGATCGCGGCGTCGCAGGAGTTCATGGTCAACGCCGAACTGCGCGAACTGCACGTAACCGGCGTCATCCGCCCGCAGGACATCGCGTCCGACAACACCGTGCTGCACGACCGCATGGCCGAGGCGCGCATCTCCTACGGCGGGCGCGGGCAACTGACCACCGTGCAATCGCCGCGCTACGGCCAGCAGGCGCTGGACATCCTGCTGCCGTTCTGACCCGGATGGGCGAACGCGGAGCGACCTCATGGCACACATCGTCGAGTTGACGCCCGGCCACGCCACCCTGTCCGACTGGCGGGCCATCCATAGCGGCCTCGGCATGGCGCTCGATCCAGCCTGCGACGCCGCCATCGACGCGGGCGCTGCGGCGGTGCAGGCGATCCTGGCGCGCGGCGAGCCGGTCTATGGCGTCAACACCGGCTTCGGCAAACTCGCCACGATCCGCATCGAGGCCGCCGATCTGGAGCGGCTGCAACGCAACATCGTCGTCTCCCACGCGGCCGGCGTGGGCGCGCCGGTGGACCGCGCGGTGGTGCGGCTGATGCTGGCGCTGAAGATCGCCGGGCTGGCGCGCGGGGCCTCCGGCGTGCGGCGGGAGACGGTGGCGATGCTGGAGGCGATGCTCGCGCGCGGCCTGCTGCCGGTCATCCCCGGCCAGGGCTCGGTCGGCGCCAGCGGCGACCTGGCCCCGCTGGCGCACATGGCCGCCGCCATGGTCGGCGTCGGCGAGGTGACGTGGCAGGACGAGCGGGTGCCCGCCCTGGCGGGACTTGCCAGGGCCGGGTTGGCGCCAACCGTGCTGGCGGCGAAGGAGGGGCTGGCGCTGCTGAACGGCACCCAGTTCTCCACCGCCTGCGCCTTGGCCGGGCTGTTCGCGGCGGAGACGTTGCTCCAGGCCGGGCTGGTCACCGGCGCGCTCTCGACCGACGCCGCGCGCGGCACCGACACGCCGTTCGATCCCCGCATCCACGCGCTGCGTGGCCATCGCGGCCAGATCGAGGTGGCGGCGGCGCTGCGCGGGCTGATGGCGGGGAGCGCCATTCGCGACTCGCACCGGCTCGGCGACGCGCGGGTGCAGGACCCCTACTGCCTGCGCTGCCAGCCGCAGGTGATGGGCGCGGTGCTCGACCTGCTGCGGCAGGCCGCCACGACCTTGGCGACCGAGGCCAACGGCGTGTCCGACAACCCGCTGATCTTCGCGGACGGGCCTGACGGGCCGGAGGCCCTGTCCGGCGGCAACTTCCACGCCGAGCCGGTGGCGTTCGCGGCGGACATGATCGCGCTGGCGCTGTGCGAGACCGGCTCCATCGCCGAGCGCCGGGTCGCGATGCTGATCGACCCGGCGCTGTCCGGCCTGCCGGCGTTCCTGACGCCCCGGCCCGGCCTCAACTCCGGCTTCATGATCCCGCAGGTGACGGCGGCGGCGCTGGTGTCGGAGAACAAGCAGCGCGCCACGCCGGCCAGCGTCGACAGCATCCCGACCTCCGCCAACCAGGAGGACCACGTCTCCATGGCCGCGCACGGGGCCCGCAGGTTGGCGCCGATGGCGGAGAACGTGGCCGCGATCCTCGGCATCGAGCTGCTGGCCGCGGCGCAGGGCTGCGACTTCCATGCCCCGCTGGTGAGCGGCGCGGCGCTGGAGCGGGTGCGCCACACGCTGCGGGCACAGGTT
The DNA here is from genome assembly GCA_043746535.1 of Rhodospirillales bacterium. GTDB lineage: Bacteria > Pseudomonadota > Alphaproteobacteria > Acetobacterales > Acetobacteraceae > CAVRQM01. Next base: position 129 of record JAYTQW010000061.1, on the reverse strand, counting down.
CCGACGCTGGGCGACGACCGCTACCTGGCCCCCGATCTGGCCGCCGCCGCAGCACTGGTCCGCTCCGGCGAGGTGGCGCGGGCCGCGCAGGCGAGGCTGCCGACGCTCGGCTGAGCGCCCTGGACACGG
>JAYTQW010000060.1:0-11327 GCA_043746535.1 Rhodospirillales bacterium | reverse complement strand
CTTTAATGGGTTGCGTCGAGGATGTTATCCCCGGGGGCACCATACCTAGACTACCATCTTGCTTTACAGATTAACAAGGTATTTGCAAACGACCGTTTGATGAGGTGGCCAGGGCGCCAAAAGCAAAACCACGGCCCGCGGCGGCAGGCGGTGTCGCCCAGAACTGCCAGCCCCGCGGCGCAATCTGGCGGGCTTGCCATCGTGATCCCAAGCCAGGGCGGCGCAGGCAAGCCGGCAGGGCAGGGGCGAGAGTTCTTATCGCGCCTTAGCACGGCCTGCCTTGTTGGCCGCGGAACCCCAGCGTCGCCGGGTCTGGCCGCGCCGCAGCCGCGCACCTGGGCAGGCCCAGTGACCGCGAAGCTGTGCGATTTGGCCATCTAGGATGACGTGTTCCGTTTTTGCTCCGTAAGCTGACGGCCTGAGGGCTAATAGAGGCGGATGGATGCAGCGGACATGGTCAGCGGACGAGTTGAGCGAGCGTTGGTCGCTCCTTCAGGAAGATTTGGCGTTGCTGGCGGGCCGCATTGATGCCGGCAAGCTCGGCTTTGCGGTCCAACTCGCCTTTTGGCGCCAGCATGGCCGCTTCCCCGACGAGGAGGCGGACGTCGCGCCTGCGGTGATTGCCCACCTTGCTGCGCAGATCGGGATCAGTGTGGAAGCGCTGGAAGGCTATGCCTGGGTGGGCCGCAGCGGGCGCCGGCACCGGGTGGTGATCATCGACCACCTCGCGGTGGCAGTGTTCGACGAGGTCACCGATGCCCGGTTCCGCCGCTGGCTGGCCGATGATGTGCTGCCGCGCGAATTTGGTCCTTCTACGCTCGAGGAGGAACTCAGTGGTTGGTTCGCCCGCAGCCGTGTGACCCGGCCCAGCGCCTACCGCCTCGCCCGCATCCTGCGCTCGACCCAGGCCGCTTACGACGATACAGCATTGCAGTGCGTGGCCAACCGTCTCGATGGTGGAATGCGCGAACGGCTCAGCGCCTTGCTGGCCGACGACGGCGACGGCACCGCCTACGCCCGGCTCTGTTCTGATCCCGGCCGCGTGGGATTGGAGAGCCTGCTGGCCGAGATTGCCAAGCTGGAACAACTTCGGGCGTTGGCGTTGCCCTCAGACCTGCTGCGCGGCTTGCACCCTGACCAGGCCAAACGGTTCCGGCGCCGGGCAGCGGTGGAAACCGCCTGGGAACTGCGCCGGCATCCCGAGCGCATTCGGTTTCCCTTGCTGGCCCTCTGGTGCGTGCCGCGCGAGGCTGAGATCGTGGACGGCCTGGTTGAACTGCTGATCCAGGTGACGCACCGTATAACTGTCAAAGCCGAGCGACGGGTCATCGAAGAACTAGTCGAGGAGGCAAGCGAGGTGCGTGGCAAAGCGGGCATTCTGTTCCGCGTCGTCCAGGCAGCATCGGGCAGTCCCGAGGGCGTAGTACGCGACGTGATCTTCCCCGTAATTGGCGCGCAGACCTTCGAGGCGCTGGTGCGGGAGGCGCGGGCGCTTGGCACCCCTAAGAGCCGGCGGGTGCATACGGCAGTGCGCGCCTCGTACGGGTCCTATTATCGCCGGATGATGCCCAAGCTGCTGGCTGCGCTGGAGTTCCGCTCCAACAACGGCACGCACCGTCCCTTGCTGGACGCCTTGGGAGCGATCCGGCAAGCGGAGGGAGAGGGACGGCAGTTCTTCAAGGCGGCCGAGGTGACCATCGAAGGCGTTATCCGCCCCAAGTGGCGCGACATTGTGCTCGAGGACCTGCCTGATGGCGGCCAACGGGTGAACCGGATCAACTACGAGATCTGCGTCCTGCAGACCCTGCGCGAGCGGCTGCGCTGCAAGGAAATCTGGGTTGTTGGCGCGGGCCGTTTTCGCAATCCCGATGCGGACCTGCCCGCCGACTTCGCCGAGCGCCGGGCCGAGTGCTACGAGCGGCTCGGTCTACCCGCGGATGCACGCGCCTTCACGGACGCGCTTCGTGTCGAGATGACCGAGGCCTTGCAGCAGCTCGACCGCGGGATGCCACGTAATCCAGGCGTCCGGCTCGACCCGCGCAGGCGGCATCCGATCGTGGTCAGCCCGCTTGAGCCCCAACCAGAGCCATCTGGCCTGGGCGCCTTGAAAACCGAACTGATCCGACGCTGGTCGACGACGGGGCTGTTAGAGTTGTTTAAGGAAGCGGACCTGCGCATCGGCTTCACCGACGCCTTTGTAACGGCGGCCTCGCGCGAGGCGACCAGCCGCGACGAGGTGCAGCGGCGATTGCTGCTTTGCCTGTATGGGCTCGGCACCAATGCCGGGCTGAAGCGACTGGCTGTCGGACCGCATGGCTTCAGCTACAAGGAGCTGCTGCACACTTGGCGCCGCTACATCGACGCAGAGTCGGTGCGCGATGCGACAAGACGGGTGGCCAACGCTACCCTGGCTGTGCGTGATCCCCGGATCTGGGGTGAGGGCACAACGGCCTGCGCGTCGGACAGCAAGCATTTCGGCGCCTTCGACCAGAATCTGATGACGGAATGGCACGTCCGGTACGGCGGACGCGGCGTGATGATCTACTGGCATGTCGAGCGCGGCTCAGTGTGCATCCATTCCCGGCTGCGGCGCTGCTCCTCGTCCGAGGTGGCCGCCATGATCGAGGGCGTGCTGCGCCATGACACCGAGATGGAGGTCGAGCGCCAATACGTGGATAGTCATGGCCAGAGCGAGGTGGCATTCGCGTTCTGCCGAATGCTCGGTTTCCAGCTCCTGCCGCGGCTCAAAGCGATTTCGTCGCAGCGGCTCTATTTGCCTGAGGCTAGCGGTGTCTCGGCTTATCCGAACCTTGCCTGCATTCTGGCGCGACCGATCGACTGGGCGTTGGTCGAACAACAATACGATGAGTTCGTGCGCTACTCGACCGCAATGGCAGAGCGCACCGCCGATCCGGAGGCGATCCTGCGCCGGTTTACCCGCAGCAACGTGCAGCACCCGACCTACAAGGCACTGGCTGAGTTGGGTAAGGCGGTCAAGACGATCTTCCTGTGTCGCTATCTTGGCGACGAGGCGCTGCGCCGCGAAATCCACCAAGGGCTGAACGTGGTCGAGACATGGAACTCGGCCAACGGATTCATCTTCTTCGGCAAAGGCGGCGAGGTGGCCAGCAATCGGCTTGATGACCAGGAGTTATCCGTACACGCGCTGCATCTGCTGCAATCGTGCCTGGTCTACGTGAACACGCTGATGCTGCAACGCGTGCTGGCCGAACCCGACTGGATGGCGCGTATGTCGCCCGCAGACCGGCGCGGGCTGACACCGCTGATGTGGGGCCATGTCAGCCCTTACGGCACCTTCGACCTGGACATGGCATCACGGCTCGATCTTGATGTTAGGGAAGCCGCATGAGCAGCGCTGGAAGGATTGGAACGGATACGCAGGCGGCGGCACCGAGCTCCAGCAAAGTCCTTCTCTGTATGGTTATACTTGCAGGAACGATGCTGTTCAGGATCAGCCTGGCTGTGGCAGGCTGTGCGAGCGACTCCAGGTCTTTGCAGAGCGTGGTGCAAGCTGGACAGTCTTGGTCCAGCAAGGTCCCAAAAGAGTTTAGGATCGATCAGCACAGGGTGTATTACTCGGTCAGCACTATGGTTGGTCCAACCAATGTATTCTGGTTACCTTCCACAGAGCTGGGCCCAGGAAATATCTGCTGCGGTATCGGCTCTTCCTGGCGAACCTATCATGCCGCGGCCGAATGCCGCGTTCAGGCGCCCGATGGACGGTGGTGGCTTGTGTCACGGCACAAAGGGGGTGCCCTGGACTACATTCCAAAAGACCAAACCGAGGCCGCCAAGCCCTGAAGGGCCTCTTACTCTTTACAGAAGGCGCATTTCGTCAAGAGTGAGCTACGCTGCCGTCAGCAGCATCAAGGAATCGCCGTCATGCCGACGCAGGCCTCCAAGGGACGAAATGTAAAGAGTAGGCCGGGGCGGAGCATAGTCGGTGCTACAGACGGGCACGAACGGGCCAAGGACTTCCTGACCGCGGCCGAACTCGCCAGCCTGCTGGAAGCGGCCAAGGCCGGACGGCACGGCACGCACGACCACCTGTTGCTCATGATGATGTTCCGTCACGGACTGCGGGTCAGCGAGGCCGTCAGCTTGCGCATGGATGAACTGGACCTGGACCGCTCGATGCTGTGGGTGCATCGGCTCAAGGGCGGGTTGTCCGTCCAGCAGCCCATCGCCGGTGACGAGTTGCGCGCCATCCGCCGCTACCTCGCCGTGCGGCAAGGCAATCTGCCTTGGCTGTTCCTGTCCGAGCGCGGCCAGCCGCTTACCCGGCAGGCAGTCAGCTACCTCGTTGGCCTTGCCGCCCAGCGTGCCAACCTGGCGGGCGTTCACCCGCATACGCTCCGGCACTCATGCGGCTACTACTTGGCCAACAAGGGCCACGACCTGCGGCTGATCCAGGACTACCTGGGCCACCGCGACCCAAAGCACACCGTCCATTACACCCGCACCGCAAGCAGGCGCTTCGAAGGGCTGTGGCGGTGACGCCGAATGGCCAAAACGCACAGCTTCGCGGTCACTGGGCCGGGCAGGTGAGGTCAGGTGCAGTCGTTCACGCAGCAGGATCAAACCAACGCAGCCCAGGCACCGAGCGATGTGACGACACCAACGCCGGCCGCGCCGCGCGCGCTCAGCGCCCGGACGGTGCAGTTCTACGCTCGCGACTGGGCCGGCTTCGTCACTTGGTGCCGCAGCACCGGGGCGGTCCCGCTACCGGCCAATGCGGCAACGCTCGCCGTCTACCTGATCGCGGCGTCAGTCCGGCTCAGCCCGGGGTCTATCGCGCGCCGGCTGGCCGCCGCCGGTATGGTCTGGCGGCACCCACCACTGACCCGGCGGTGCGGGCGGCGCTGGTCAACCTCGACGCCGAGAACGTCCGCAAAAGCGCTGGCAATTCACACGTGCTCCTGATTGGCTCCGCAGGTATGTCCGGAGATCGACAATAATTTCGTGCAAACAATCTCGTTACATGAAGGTTTAGGTAATGACGGATACCTCTTCGCCCTACGATCGCCTGCGCTCCCTTGGCATAGCATTGCCGCCCGAACGGCTGCCCGTGGCCAATTTTGTGAGTGAAACCCGTGATGGAGGATTGATGTTCTTGTCCGGGCAAGGCCCGCAAGAGGTAAATGGCACCTATCATACAGGCAAGGTGGGCGGCACGGTCACGGCGGCGCAAGCCTACCAACATGCACGATTGACCGGGATCAACCTCATCGGCGTGATGCACCATGCGCTTGGGGACCTGTCGCGCGTACGACAAATCCTAAAGGTGTTCGGCATGGTGAACGCCTCGCCGGAATTTTTTGACCATCCCTTCGTCATCAACGGCTGCTCGGACCTGTTTGTCGCCGTGTTCGGCAATGCCGGTAAGCACGCGCGTTCTGCGGTCGGCCTTGGCTCGCTGCCGTTCGGCATCACCGTGGAAATCGAAGCGATCGTCTCGATCCATGCCTAGTGCTGTTCTCTTTCGCCTCCCCAATTGACTGGACCGCAAGGCCGAGCCTAGCGTCGCCGTGAAACGGTTGGCGTCCTCCACGATCAAGCAAAAATGTGGTCCAGTATCAATGAGTCGCGTATTCGAAAAGCCAACTGAGACCGGAATTGCGATTTCGGATCCGCGAGCGGAAATGGGATTGCGCCGGATCGTCAACGTTTCAGGCACGATGACCGCGCTCGGCGCGTCCATTGTCGTGCCGGAAGCAGTGCGGGCCATAACCGCCATGCTGCCCCAATTTGTTGACATCGGTGAGTTGCACCGCCGGGCAAGCCACACGATCGCGCGTCTTTGTGGCACGGAGGCTGGGTTCGTTACCGCGTCGGCGTCGGCGGGCATCAGCCTTGCCGTGGCTGCGGCGATGACCGGATCCGATCTGGCCGCAATTGAGCGGCTACCCGACACTCTTGGCCTGAAGCATGAGGTTGCTATCCAGATAGGTCACATGGTCGGCTACGGCGCCCCGGTCGAGCAGGCGATACGGCTGACCGGCGCGCGTGTCGTGCCGTTCGGACAGGCTACCGATGTGCGGACATATCAACTCGAAGCGGTGATTGGGGCCGAAACCGCCGCGGTATTGTTCGTGGTCTCGCACCATACCGTGCAGTACGGGCAACTCACACTGAGCGAAGTCGTCGAGATTGCGCATGCGCGCGGCGTTCCAGTCATTGTCGATGCCGCATCCGAATACGACCTGCGCGGCTTCCTGGCAGCTGGCGCCGACATGGTTATCTACAGCGCACACAAATTTCTTGGCGGTCCGACCGCAGGCATCGTCGCCGCTAGACTTGAACTGGCCCGTGCAGCGTATTTGCAGAATATGGGCATTGGCCGTGGCATGAAGGTCGGCAAGGAAAGCATCGTCGGCACAATCGCCGCGCTGGAGGCCTGGGAAGGGCGTGATCACGCCGGCATTCGCGCCCGCGAGGCCGGCTATCTGCGGCTTTGGCAGGATCGCCTGTCCCGTCACGCGGGCGTTGACGCCACGATCGTGCCTGACCCGACCGACAACCCCCTCGACCGCCTCCGGGTCGCCGTCGATGCCGAGGTGGCGCACATCACCGCATGGGACCTCGCCGACGCGCTCGGCAGCGGGGAGCGACCGGTGATCGTGCGCGATCATGAGGTGGAGCACGGGTACTTCTTCCTCGACCCGTGCAACCTGCACCACGACGAGGAACAGGTTGTGGCCGACCGGCTCGACCAGGAACTGGAACGCGCGCGTGGCGCCAATGCGCCAGCCGCCACATCGATCGCCACGCGGCGGCGTGGCCGGTTCGAGCGCGCCCTGCGTTGGCCCGACTGAACCGATGTCTCAGCAACGGAAAGGGATAGTTATGATCGAACAACCCTCGGAACGCCGGCGTGTTTTGGCGCTTGGTGCGGCCGGACTCGTTGCGGCGGCAGCGATGCCCGCGCGGCAGGCGGCGGCGCAAGCGGCCGGCGGTAGTCTGCTGCGGACCGTACTCGACCGCGGCAACCTCATCGTCGGCACCGGCAGCACCAACGCGCCCTGGCACTTCGAGAATGACAAGGGCGAACTGGTCGGCATGGACATCGCCATGGCCCGCATCCTGGCCAAGGGGCTGTTCGACGACGAGACCAAGGTGCAGTTCATGCGTCAGGATCCCGCCGCGCGCATCCCCAACATCACCACCGGCAAGGTCGATATCACCGTCCAGTTCATGACCATATCGGCGCAGCGGGCGCAGTTGGTCGCGTTCTCGCGGCCGTACTATGTCGAGGGCGTCGCCATGCTGACCCGCCCCGATGCCGAGGTGAAGACGGCCGAACAGCTCCGCAAAGGCGGCAAGGCCGTGCGCGTGTCGATCCTGCAGAACGTCGGTGCCGAGGAAGGCGTGCATTCGGTGCTGCCCGATGCCCAGGTGATGCAGTTGGATACGCAGGCGAATGTGGTGCAGGCGTTGCAGTCGCGGCGGGTGGATGCGGCGGCGGTCGACCTCTCAACCGTGCGCTGGATGGTCCGCCAGGATCCCAACCGCTATGCCGACGCCGGGCTGCATTGGCAGAACCAACTGTATGGCGCAGCACTTCGGCAGGGCGATCCCGATTGGCTGCAGTTCGTCGACACGACATTCAACGTGGCAATGTTTGGCAGCGAGACCGCCAGCTACGACGCGGCCTTCCAGGAGTATTTCGGGGAAACCCCGCCGCCGCGCAAGACAGGATTCCCGTCCGTCTGACCCGGAACGCCGGTGGGATACCATCTGAACTTTACCCTGGTCTGGCGCCACTTCGATCAGCTCGCCTGGGGGTTGCTGCTGAGCCTTGAGCTGGCCGCGTTCGCAATCGGTATCGGCACCGTGCTCGGCCTGTTGCTAGCGCTGGCCCACGTCTCCGGCGGCCGTGTCGTCCGCACCGTCATCCGCTGTTATGTCGAATGCGTCCGCAACGTGCCGCTGCTGTTGCTGGTCTATCTGGTATATTACGGCATCCCCAGCGTGGTCAGGCTCGATTACAACGCGACGCAATCGTTCCTGATGACGCTGGCACTATACGCGGCCGCCTATCTGGTTGAGGTTTTCCGCGCCGGCCTGCTTGCGGTCGGGCGTGGGATGCTGGATGCCGGCAAGGCTATCGGCCTCACCCCTTGGCAGCGCCTGCTCTATGTGCGGTTGCCAATCATGATCCGCATCGTGTTGCCGTCCTTGAGCAACACGTTCGTCTCGCTGTTCAAAGATACCTCGATCGCTTCGGTGCTTGCCGTGCCCGAACTCACTTACGGAGCGCAGTGGATCAACTTCAACACCTTCCGGATCATCGAAGTGTACTCCGTCGTCGCACCGATGTACGTGGTGACCGGCTATCTGATGCTGTGGGGACTGCGCCAATTGGAACGGCAATACGCCATTCGATGATTTCCAGCATCTATCACTCGCTGCCCTCGTTGTTGGCCGGCCTGCTGGTCACCCTCAAGGTCTCGCTCATTGTCGTCACTGCGGCGCTTGCCGCCGGACTGGTGCTCGGCAGCGTGCTGGTTTATGGACCGGCACCGCTGCGCCTGCTGGTGCGCGGGCTGACCGATCTCGTGCGCGGCGTGCCGATCCTGGTTCTGATCTTCTTTGTCTACTATGTCGTGCCTGCGTTCGGACTGAAGATGGGCGGCCTCACCGCCGCCATCGTGGCGCTCAGCCTGTTTTCCACCGCGCAGGTTATCGAGATCGTGCGCGGCGCGCTGGGCTCGATTCACCACGGCCAGATGGAGGCCGGCAAGGCCATCGGGCTGACCTTCCGCCAAGGCTTGGTGTGGGTGGTGTTCCCGCAGGCGCTGCGCCGTTTCCTGCCGCCATGGATCAACAGCGTGACCGATACGGTGAAGGGCAGCGCGCTGGTCTCACTGGTCGGCATCGTCGACCTCATGCAGTCGATCCAGCAGGTGATCGGCCGCACCTACGAGCCGCTGCCGCTCTATGTCCTCGGGGCGCTCATCTACCTAGCTATCAACTACACGCTATCGAGCCTGAGCCGCGCGCTCGAGTCTCGCATCGCCTACATCAAGGATTAAGCGATGGCCGACCCGCCACTGGTGCAGATACGTGCGGTCGGCAAGAAGTTTGGCGACCTCACGGTTCTGGACGGCATTGACCTGGATGTCCGGCGCGGCGAGGTCATCAGCATCATCGGTCCTTCCGGCAGCGGCAAGACGACGCTGCTGCGATGCATCAACCTGCTGGAAACCTACGACTCCGGCTCTATCCAGATCGACGGGGAGGAGGTCGGGTATCGCGAATCCGGCAACGGGCGGCGACCGCGGCGGGAGCGGGATTTGGCGCGAATGCGGGCCGAGGCGGGCATGGTGTTCCAGATGTTCTATCTGTTCCCGCATCTGACCGCTGCGGAGAACGTCATGCTCGGGCTGCGCCGGGTACGCCGAATTCGTAAGGTCGAGGCCAGGGCACTGGCCGCGCGCTGGCTGGAGCGTGTCGGGCTGGCCGACCGCATGGACCACCTGCCGTCGCAACTCTCTGGTGGCCAGCAGCAACGTGTCGGCATCGCGCGGGCGGTGGCGATGGAGCCCAAGCTTTTGCTGCTGGACGAGATCACCTCGGCGCTGGATCCGGAACTGGTGGGCGAGGTGCTCGCTGTCGTCCGCAAGCTGGCAGAGGAGGGCATGACAATGATGGTTGTCACCCACGAGATGGAGTTCGCACGCGAAGTCAGCGACCGCGTCGTGTTCATGGAAAGCGGCCGCATCCAGGTCGAGGGGCCACCTCAGGAGGTGCTACAAAATCCGACGAATAGCCGCTTGCGCACGTTCCTGTCCCGCGTTCATCGATGAGTTCATCGCTTGGCGGTCGCGCCGCAGCCCTGGCGGAGCGGAGTTGGCCGTCGCCGATCAGGCGGGACCGGGCGGCGTCGTGCCGAAAACCAAGGTCGAACCCGCATAGCGACACCGACGTGGCTCAGTTTTCAGGCGGCGACCCACACCAACGGTAGCTTGGTTTTGGACCGGCGTTGACAAATGTAAATGGCAGTCCAACTCCAGGCCACTTTCCGGCGTAAGAGGGGTCGCCGCACGACTTGTCCAAAACTGCACGCTAAGCCGAGCGTCGCGCTCAGATGCAGCATTGTCGCCTATCAACACTCGGCTTCTGGCGCATCCAAAAAGACTGTCGAGAGCGTCAAGTCACCATACTTTGCCGCCTCCTCCGCGCGTGCGGTCTCGACCTGCTTCACGTAAGGCGCCGCGTCCTTGCCGAGGATCAGCCGCGTGGGAACATCTTCCGCATTCGCGAGCTTGACCACGATGTCGGCAACCTTCTTCGGATCACTCGCTGAGTTGCCTTGACCGGCCGTCATCATCTTGTAAATCGCGCCGACTGATGGTTCGTAGTCCGGCAGCAGCTCCGGCAGCAGCTCCGGCATCGTCTCGGCCGCCCTTTGCTTAAAGTTCGTATGCATGCCACCCGGCTCCAAAGTACACACCTTCACACCGAAGGGAGCGACTTCGGCTGCGAGCGAATCGCTGAAGCCGCCGACCGCCCACTTTGCGGCGTGATACGGGGAGTTGCCCGGTATCGTGACGCGCCCTCCAATTGAGGAAACCTGGAAGATGTGACCGCTTTTCTGCCTGCGCATCACTGGCACTGCTGCGCGCGTTGTATAAACCACGCCAAACAGGCAAGTTTCGATCACATCGCGGAACTTTTCTGATGTTATCTGCTCAAATGGAGCGTTGTATTGATAACCAGCGTTGTTCACCAACATGTCTAGTCGCTCATACACGTCCACGGCTCTCTGCACAGCGGCCTTTGCGGCCTCTTCATCGCGAACGTCCAGGTTTACCGGGCTGATGCGCGCACTGTACTGCTCTACCAGAGCATGCAGTTCTTCCAGCCGCCGTGCTCCCGCTACAACGTGATCCCCCGCCGCCAGAGCGGCTTCGGCGATGTCGCGGCCCAACCCGCTACCACTTCCGGTAATTAACCAGGTTTTAACCATGTCTGGCCTCCTGTTCTATACACTCGCTCATGCGCAAACGTTCGTTTACGAAAAGCAGCGGCTCTGACGAAAGAATCAGGCGAATTTTCATGCATAACCCTCTTTCAGAACTGGCTTGAAAGGCAAGCAGGTTCTGAACGATCTCTTAGTGCCCGTTTGAGAATGGTCATGGGTGGGCGACACGTCGGAGAAGCAGGGCGCCCATGCTGACGTGAATCATGGCCTTGGAGACGTCCAGGCGCTTCTCGTAGTCGCGCACCAGACGGCGCCAGCGGGTCATCCAGCCGAAGGTGCGCTCCACCACCCAGCGCCGTGGCAGGACCTGGAAGCCGAC
>JAYTQW010000059.1:0-10560 GCA_043746535.1 Rhodospirillales bacterium | reverse complement strand
TGCTGCGACGCCTGGAATAAACTCGCCGAACAACCGTGGCGCGTCATGTCAATCGGCTGCGAGACTGGGCGACAGGTCAGGCTCCATGAGTCCTGGTATAACAGGGCAGGTCCAGTCATTGTTTTTTTATGTGTAACCTCTACAGCGTCACCAAGGGCCAGCAGGCAATCCGCGAACTCTACCGCGCCATGGTGGACCGCACCGGCAACCTGCCGCCGCTGCCCGGCATCTTCCCCGACCAGATGGCGCCGACCGTTCGTTCCGGCTCGGACGGGCGCGACGAGCTGGCGATGATGCGCTGGGGCTTCCCCTGCCCTCCCTCAGTGCCGGGCAACCGCTCCGTCACCAACATCCGCAACACCGCGTCGAGCTACTGGCGCGCCTGGATGAAGCCAGAGAACCGCTGCCTGGTGCCGGCCATTAGCTTTTGCGAATACGCGCCTGGCAAGCCCGCCGGGCCGCATTGGTTTGCTCTCGGTGAGGATCGGCCGCTCTTCGCCTTTGCAGGGCTATGGCGGCCCTGGACGGGCACACGCGGCACCAAGGCCAAGCCGATCGAGGGTGCCCATGAGCTGTTCGCCCTCCTGACCTGCGAACCGAACGCCGTTGTGGGTCCGATCCACCCTAAGGCCATGCCCGTGATCCTCACCACGCCCGAAGAGTGCGATGCCTGGCTCGCGGCACCGGCCGACGAGGCCTTGCACCTACAACGTCCGTTGCCCGATAGCCTTCTCTCGATCATCGCCAGAGGCGAAAAGCAGGATCCTCCCTCTGCCTCTCCCAAGATGCCTGCCCTGCTACTGTGAAGCGGATGACCCTCTCCACCTGGGCCGCTTGCGGCGTCATGGTCGCAGCTTGACCCGCCATGGTTTGCCGCTGAACGGGTCGCCCTGGACCCCATCCACACGCGCGGGCCGCTCCCTGCAATGCTGACACCGAAGCCGGTCGAGCACGGTCTTCAGCATCGTTCGGCCGCCCCGATCGGCGGCAATCGGCGCAAGCGGCAGGTAGACAGGGTGCTGCCGACATTCGCAGATCACCAGGAGCGACCAGCCTGGCAAGGCGGCCAGCCGTGCGGACAGCATCGCCGGAGGTGTGGGAAGAACGGTTGGGGGCCGGGTGTCGGGCACCTCGAAGGTCTGCCACAAACTCCGTCCACGTTCACTATACGTTCGACGTGGCCGGGATGTGTTGTCAGAGTGGTTCTAGGCCCGTAGGCGCCGCGCCAACGCCGGCATGCCTTGGCGTTCCAAGGCATCGAGATATTCCGGAAAGGACGGTGTGCTTTGGCTGAGATTGGCGTAGGCAGCTTCTGCGGATGCCCTTATCAGCTCCGGATCAGCATCGTGCAGCTCACACAAGAACCCATCAGGATGAATCGCTTGCACGCCGTATGTGGCCAATGCTGGTGCCGGGAAATCTCTCAGGTTCATCGTGAGGATGGTTCCGGCTCCGGCCGCCAACGCCAACACATGGCGATCGTCTGGGTCAGGGAGCGCCAAGTCTCTCATGTGCTGCTTCCAGCCCGGTACGTCGGCCTCAGGCAATGCACGGTTCATCAGGTCGCGCGTCCGCCGTAGCCGGTCGAGCGGTGTCCGGCCTGCCGTGACCAAATTGCTGATCCACTCCTCGTGGATGCGCTCGGTCCATCGCGGCGCGATGACCCCATCCACCCCGAACTGAACCAGCAGGTTTCTAAGCTGGAACGGGTAGAGCAGGTTGGCATCAAGAACCACGACCGGCGGGACAGCCGGCCGTTCAGAGGCCATACGTTTGCTCAAGATCCTCGGTATCTGCGGCGAGAGCCTTTAACGCCTCGCGCACCGGTTCCTCGCGGGCGCGCAGCGCCAGAACGTCGATCAGCCGAAGGCGGCGATGCGCGCCGACCTGGCGGAACGGAAGTGCGCCAACGTCCATGCGCCGCCGCACGAGCGGCCGGGAGATGCCCAGGATGCTGGCAGCATTCTCGGGTGTGATCTCGGTGTCCTCAGCGAGCACTGTGACCGCGTCGGACGAGGAAAGCCGGTCAAGCAAATCGGCAAGGGCCGGCAGGGCGGACGCCGGCAAGGTGAAGTCTTCGGCTGTTCCGTCCCCGCGGGTCAGGTGCAACTCGGCTCGGGCAGCCATCCGAAGGGCTGCGGCACCGCGAGCACCGTTTGGCCGCTCGGCAGCAGGAAGAGAGTGCCGGACAGGTGACTGGATTGGCATGACGTCACTCTACACGTTATCCGGAATAACTGGAAGAATTTTGGTAGTCGTGCCCGCAAAGCGGCTCGATGTTGATCGGGAAAGGCCGCGGCGTCTCCCCGTCGAGGCCGGGCTCTCGGGCTGCGCCCCGAGCCGCCTATAGAGCGGCGTCTCGGCCATTCGGCTTCCATCCCTGACGCGCTTTTCGCCGCGGACGCGGCGGAGAGGGGGGCCGAGGGACGTTGTCCCTTCTCTCCCCCAAAGCGGCTTCCACCCAGCTTCCTCCGCCTACGCTGCGCTGCGGCTCCGTGCAGCCGGGTCCCTGCCAAGCCGCTTTTCCCCCTCCAGCCCCACCGCTCACGCGGCTCCGGGAAGCAGCGAGGCGCTGCTTCGCAACGACGAAAGGGAAAGAGCGATGACCACCAACACCGTCACCACTGTGTTTCGGCGTGGAAAAGGGACCCTGTTAGCGGGGTGATCGGCGTCCAATCGGGACCCCCGTGATGGTGGGGTTCACGGTGGTTCTCGTGATGACGAGGGCCGGATTGGGATGTTTGTCGTGGAGACGATTGCGCGGATTCGTCGGGCCCATTTCGTCCAGGGCAAATCGATCAAGGCGATCTGCCGGGAGCTGCGGGTTTCGCGGAAGACCGTCCACAAGGTACTGCGGTCGGAGGAGACGGACTTCCATTACGAGCGCGAGCAGCAGCCGATGCCGCGCCTTGGCGAGTGGCGGGAGACGCTCGACGCGCTGCTGACGGCCAACGAGGCGAAGTCCAGCCGGGAGCGTCTGACGCTGATCCGGGTATTCGAGACATTGCGGGGCTTGGGCTACGAGGGCGGCTACGACGCGGTTCGGCGCTACGCCCGGTCATGGAGTCGCGAGCGTGCGTCGACGTCGGGGGTGCGTTCGTGCCGCTGAGCTTTGCCCCCGGCGAAGCCTATCAGTTCGACTGGAGCCACGAGGTCGTGCTGATCGGCGGCACGACGGTGACGATCAAGGTGGCACACCTGCGCCTATGCCACAGCCGGATGCTGTTCGCGCGGGCCTACCCGCGCGAGACGCAGGAGATGGTGTTCGACGCCCACGACAAGGGGTTTGCGTTCTTCAAGGGCGCCTGCACGCGTGGGATCTACGACAACATGAAAACCGCGGTCGACGCGATCTTCGTTGGCCGCGAGCGGGCGTATAATCGCCGGTTCCTCCAGATGTGCAGCCACTACCTGGTTGATCCCGTCGCGTGCACGCCGTCGTCCGGCTGGGAGAAGGGGCAGGTCGAGAACCAGGTCGGCTTGGTGCGCGAGCGGTTCTTCACCCCGCGGGTCCGGGTCAAGAGCTACCACGAGCTGAACGCCTGGCTGCTGGACCAATGCGTCACCTATGCCCGGGCACACCGGCATCCGGAGCTGCGCGACCAGACGGTCTGGTCGGTGTTCGAGGCCGAGCGGCCGAGCCTGGTGCCGTATGGCGGGCGGTTCGACGGGTTCCATGCCGTCTCGGCCTCAGTATCCAAAACCTGCCTCGTGCGGTTCGACAACAACCGCTACTCGGTCTCGGCGCACGCGGTGGGGCGGCCGGTGGAGATCCGGGCCTATGCGGAGCGGATCGAGCTGCGCCAGGCCGGGTTGCCCGTCGGTGATCATCTAAGGTGTTTCGGCCGGGACCAGACGGTGTTCGATCCCTGGCATTACGTCCCGGTGCTGGCCCGCAAGCCCGGCGCCTTGCGCAACGGCGCGCCGTTCAAGGACTGGCTGCTGCCCACGGGGTTGGAGCGGATCCGCCGCAAGCTGGCGGGCAGCGCCGATGGCGACCGGCAGATGGTGTCGATCCTGACGATGGTGCTGAGCGATGGGCTGCCCGCGGCGGAGACCGCCTGCCTGGAGGCGCTGCGCGAGGGCGTCCACTCCGCCGACGTCGTGCTCAACATCCTGGCCCGGCATCGCGAGCCCGCAGCCCCGCTCACCATCCTGACACCCGACGCTCTGCGCCTGACCCATGCGCCGACGGCGGATTGCGCCTGATACGACACCCTGAGGAGACCTGTGTGATGGAGCGTTCCGAAATCCTGACGGCCATGGGGAGCTGAAGCTCTACGGCATGAAGGCGGCCTACGACGAGATCGTTGGCACGGCGGTGAAGCGCCAGCACGAACCCACCCGCATCGTCGGCGACCTGCTGATGGCGGAGATCTCGGAGAAGCAGGCCCGCTCGATCCGCTACCAGATCGCGATCGCCAAGCTGCCGCTGGCCAAGGACGTCGACGACTTCGCCTTTGCCGGCACGCCGATCAACGAGACCCTGGTGCGCGACCTGGCCAGCGAGAACTTCGTCGCCCACCAGCGCAACGTGGTGCTGGTCGGCGGCACCGGCACGGGCAAGACCCACCTGGCCATCGCGATCGCCCGGGCCTGAATCCGGGGCAGGGTCCGCGGCCGCTACTTCAATGTGGTGGACCTGGTGAACCGGCTTGAAGCGGAGGGGCGCACGGGACGTCAGGGCCGGATGGCGGACTACCTGTGCCGGATGGACTTCGTCGTGCTGGACGAGCTGGGCTACCTGCCATTTGCCCAGTCGAGTGGCCAGCTGCTGTTCCACCTGGTCAGCCGCCTCTACGAGCAGACCTCGGTCATCGTCACCACCAACCTGGCGTTTGGCGAATGGCCGAGCGTGTTCGGCGACGCGAAGATGACGACGGCGCTGCTCGACCGACTGACGCATCACTGCGACATCGTCGAGACCGGGAACGAGAGCTGGCGGTTCAAGAACAGGGTGTGAAGGGGCCCGACCGAGGCTGTGGCCTGCCCTCCGCCTACGGCTCCGGGCCAGGCCACAGCCTCGGTCAATCTGCATCAAAGGGGGGTCCCGATTGCACGCCGATACAGGGTCCTTTTTGGACGCCGATTGATACCGATCACCGGGTTTGCCGCATCCTCGACCACGGGCTGGGTGTTGTAGCCGTGGATGCGCGTCGCATTCATCATGTGCTCTCCTTCGGGCTGGGCCAGGCGCCGACCTGGTTAAGCCAGCCGAACCAGTCCTCCAGGTGCCAGGTGTGGGTCAGGCGACCGCGCTCGACGCGGTGGAACTCGTGCAATGCGACCGAGAAGCGCCGACCGCTGGGCGGAACGCCGAACCACGCCCCGGCATGAGTTCCCGTGATCTCGGCCCGCACGGCGATCAGGTCGCCAGCGGCGATCACGTCGTGGACGGTGATGGCGATGTCCGGGAAGGCCTCCTTGAGGGCCCGGATTATCGGCTTGACCCCTTCCGGACCCGGACCCTGCCCAGGGGCGAGCGGGATGTCCTGCCAGCTGGGCGTGACCACTTGGTCGAGCAGGTCCGGCTCGCCGCCGAAAGCCCGGTAGAGGGTTTCGATCGTCAGGCGGTTTTGGGCGGACAGTCCGCTGCCGCCATGGCCCGTATCGTCATTCATCGTCGATGCCTCATTCTGGTGAGCAACAGCTAAGCGTCGGGGCATCGGGGTTGAAATCGATTAACGGCATGTGGAACCATCCACTGCATGGATTTGCATGGCATTGACCTCAACCTCCTCGTCGCTTTCGACGCGCTGATGGCGGAGCGGAGCGTCACCCGGGCGGGAACCCGGATCGGCCGGACGCAGCCGGCGATGAGTGCGGCCCTGGCGCGGCTTCGCGCGCTGTTGGGCGATGAGTTGTTCGTACGGGGTCCGGCCGGGCTGCAGCCGACGCCGCGCGCGCTCGACCTAGCCGAACCGCTTGGACGCGCGCTGGCCGACATCCAGCGTGCGCTTGCCTTCACGCAAGCCTTCGAGCCACGGTCATCGGCCATGGTCTTCACGCTCGGGCTATCGGAACATCCAACGTTCGTGCTGCTGCCGCGCCTGGTGGCGCGGCTGCGCGAGGTGGCGCCTGCCATCACCCTGCGCGTCCGCAGCTATATCGCAAGGAACGATGCGGTGACGATGCTTGACGCGGGCGAGGTCGACCTGGCCATCAGCGTGGCGCCCACGACGCAGGCGGCGCGCATCCTGATCCACCCTTTATTTGAGGAGCGTTTCGTCTGCGTCTTACGACGGGGGCACCCGGCGGCGGACCGGCCGCTCGATCTGCCGGCGTTCCTCGCGTTGTCGCACCTGCTCGTGTCGCCGGAGAATGAGCGGTTCGGCCAGGTGGACGCGGCGTTGGCGCAACGCGGCCTCAAGCGCCAGCTCGCGCTCACCTTGCAGCAGATGTATGCCGCGCCGACGCTGGTGGCCCGGTCGGACCTGATCGCGACCTTGATGGCGGGTGTGGTCGCCGCCTCCGGCCATGGGGACGCGCTGAGCGTCGTCGAGCCTCCGCTGGACCTGGGCTCGGTGTCGTTCGTCCAGTCCTGGCATCGCCGCAACGACGCCCATCCTGCCCAACGCTGGCTGCGCGAGACAATCGCCTCGCTATTCACGCCAACTGTCTAGGACCGCCGGCGACTAGGCTTAGGGACAAGAGAAGGCATTCGACGCGCCCACGAGATCTGAATCGAACTTTTGGTTCCGCTTATCCGCCTCGGCGAAATGTCCGACAAGGCGTCCGTTGGGCGAGGCTGGCGTAACGGCCGCACAGCTTGGCTACTCCCCAGCTAGCTTCGCGAGAGCTTCCCGCGCTTCAGCACTGACCCCAAGAGCCGTCATCATTTCGGCTTGGCCCGTCAGGCGTTGCAGCCGCCCGACCTTTGATTGCTTTAGATCTTGATACGCCTCTTGCAAGGCGTTGGTGCGCGGACCCAGTCCGGTAACCTGCGTCGGACGTCACGGCTACTTTTATTCCATGCCCTTCAAGCACAATGCCGTCCACCGCCATCGCCTTCCGCGCGCCCACTACCGCGTCACCAATTGGCCGGCGTATGAGGCGGGGCTGCAGCGACGCGGCGATCTTACGCTCTGGTTGGATGAGGCCGCGCTCGCAGGCTGGGCCACGCCGAAGCGCAGCACCCCGGGCGGCCAGCCCGTGTACGCCGATTTGGCCATCGAACTCGTGCCGACGCTGCGGCTCGTCTTCCACCTCGCCCTGCGTCAAGCCGAGGCATTCGCCCGGAGCGTGCTGAAGCTGCTCGGGCTCGAGCTGCGCGTGCCGGACCACTCGACACTCAGCTGACGGGGACGAGCATTCGCCGGCCGTCAGCCTCGCTGCCAAGCCAACACCGGCCCGATGCACCTGGTGCTGGACAGCACCGGGCTCGAGCTCTTCGGTCAAGGCGAATGGGATGCGGCCAAGCACGGCCGGGCCCGCAGGCGTTGGCTGAAGCTGCACGTGGCCGTGAACGCCACCACCGGCGAGATCGCGGCGCACCTGCTGACTGACGGACATGCCGACGATGCGGCGCAGGTTCCGGACCTGCTACGCCAGCCCGAGGGCATCATCGCCAGCCTGACCGCAGGCGGCGCCTACTACAGCGAGCCCGTCTATCACGCCGCAGCCGCCCAGCAACCCGGTCGACCGCCGGACGTGATTATCCCACCTCGTGCCTCGGCGGCGCCGAGTACGGCCGACCCGGCCAAGCAAAGTCCGCGCGACCACCACATCCAGATCATGGCCGAGCGGGGCCGCATGAGTTGGCAGCGTGCGACCGGTTACGGCCGGCGCAACCTGGCCGAGAACGCCATTGGCAAGTACAAACACTTGATCGGGCCCAAGCTCCGTGCCCGCACCGATGCCGGCCAGCAAGGCGAAGTCGCCCTCGCCATTCACGTGCTCAATCGCATGATCCGCGAAGCAAAGCCCGTTACCATACGCCGTGACTGATCATCGACACCAGCAGGAGTCACTCTCCAACGAACTCGGATCCGTGCACCAGCGCCCCGGCGTTGCAGACGGCGCGGCGCCAACGCCCAGCTTAGGGCCGCCGGTGCTGCTCACGGTCTTCCCGTTCCAGGTCCGCCGCCTGGCGCATCGTGGTGTGGTCGTTCCACCAACCCTTGTATACCACCCGCATGGGCGGGGGCGGCACCGGGCTCAGGCGGCGCGGGTCCAGGTTGGACAGCATCTCGCCGTCCTGTCCCGTCCGGTCGCACGCTGCTGGCTGTTCCATGTCCATGCAGATTGGATACCACAACCAGGCCCACAAGGACCAGCACGGCGAGCACGGACGCAAGCGTGGCGAGCCCTGCCCTGGTTCGGCGGTTGGCGCGGCCCTGATTGATCAGCCGGTTGTTCGAGGCGCCGATCGCATACTGCTGCACCATGACCGTCCTGGCCGCCAACACGGCAGCATGGGTGGCGTCCTCCGCAGAGCTGCCGCTTGTGGCGGCGGTCGTCCGGACGGTTTCCAAATAGCCCTGCAGCTCGAGCTCGCTGGCGACGTAGCGGAACCTGGCCGGCCAGATCGATTGCGCCAGGAAGACCAGAGCGGCCAATGTCGCCAAAGCGGCCGCTGCCAACAAGGACAGCGACAGCCAGAATGGCCAGCCCGCCACGCCGCCGACCCAATCTCAGATTTGGGCGAGACCCGCGAGCTGCAGCGCGAGGGTCGCCGCAAAGAACGGCAGGCTGCGCCAGACATTCTCCTCTTGGTCGATCTCCTTGCGGTGGGCCTCACCGAACAGCTTTTCCAGGTAATCGATCTCGGGATCCGTCGTCATGCTAGCCATCGTAGCGCATCCGACCACGACAGGCGCGGATCACCGCCTTAGGGCTCGTCTCGTCGTGAAAGCTGGCTTCGCTGGATCAAGTGCGATAGTTCGCGTTCGCCTGGCGACGCTCCGCGATGGCTGCGTCAGGGTCCGCCGGGGTCGCACCGCTGCACCTCGATCGGTATCCAAGACGCTTCCTGGTCAAGCGTCACGGTTCCGTCGCGGGCGAGTTCTAGGCCGGCAAGCAGGGTGCTGGCGACCGCCGCCTTGCCCCTTAGTTCGCGATCGGGCGCTCCGCTCGCAACCACGGGCAGGAAGGCTGCCAAATCCGTGCGGCCGGTCAGCTCCGGCAGCAGCCGCACCATGTGGGCGGTCGCGTCCGCCATTGACCAGAACGGCGGCGGCCGGGGCTGGTAGGCGGCCGCCAGCTCCCCCGGAACGCGCAACACCACCAGGCAAGCACGCAGCAACTCGGTGATGTCGCCGACCCGGCCGGGCGACGCGGCCGTCTCCGGCCGGCCGCGGGCAAAGACATCCTGACCAAGCTGCTCCCGGCGCTCCAGCCAGTCCGCGGCCGCCCCCACTTGCGTGCGCAGGACAAGCTGCTCTCGGAGCGCCTCGGCTTGGCTCAGCGCCAGCTTGGCCGCTGGCGCGTCGGGCGGCAGCAGCAGATGCGAGCGCAGCTGGGTCAGGGTGGCCGCCATCACCAGCCAAGTGGCCCAGTGTGCCAGCTGCAAGGGGCCGCCATCCCGCCGAGCGAGGGCCGCCTCCATGGCCGCCGCAAAGGCATCGATCAGCACCGCGATAGACAGCCGCGCCAAGTCGGCCTTGTGGGCGCGCGCCATCTCCAGCAGCCAATCGAGCGGCCCTTCGAAGCCGTCGACCGCCAGTACCGGCGCCGCGCTGGCCGAAGCACCCCGCAGGGGATCCTTCCAGGCACCCATAAGATTGACGGCCGGGGCGGCACCCGTATCCATTAGGGACAGCTAAGCGCGGTCGTAGCTGGGGCAGATAGCGAAGCGCAGGTTCGGCCAGCGTCGTTCGAGGGTGGCCAAGGCGCGCCACGGCGTCCAGTCGGCCGACCAGAATGTCACGGGGAACGCCGCCCGCCTGCTCGGGCGCTTGTGCAGCGGATGGGTGGACGTGTCTTCGGCGACATGCCGCAAGCCCTCCAGAGTGCCCCAGTGCTCCCACAGCTAGGCAAGGGCCTCCGGTTCGTCCGGTCCAAGCTGGAGGATGGCATCTGGCACGGGCAGCAGGGCATGCAGGTCGAACGGACAGGCCCGGCTGCGGCCGACCCGCGCGACGGCGATCTGGTGCCGACGCTCAACCGCATCGCGCAGCTGCCGGGTTAGGATGCGTGCGCCGTCGAGGCTGAGGGTGCGCTGCTGTGGAGCGACTGGGGCGATGAAACAGATCCTCCTCGGTGCGATCGAGGTCGAGCTGCCAGGGGATAATGCCGGCGCCAGCGGCAGCCGTCCGAAACGCTCCGGCGTCGCTGGACGGTCCAGTGACGTTCAGCCGGTGATGCAGCCAGTCCGTGTTGGCGGATCGCAGTGACAATGGAGGGCTGATTGTTCGGCGACGCGATGCGTGGGCCGGCATGTCGCGCGCTGGCGCCTCAATGACGGCCGCAGGAACCAGCGGGCCAGTCGGTCCCGGACACGGCCTAGCATCCTCTGTCTCCGGTTGCCCTCTGGGGTCCGACACGGCGCGGGTTTGCTCGAGGCGAGGCGGCTGCGTCTTCAGCCAGGCCTCCAAGGCATCAGCCGCCTGCTCGGCTCCG
>JAYTQW010000058.1:0-9342 GCA_043746535.1 Rhodospirillales bacterium | reverse complement strand
AGGCAGCGCGCCAGCTTGGCAGCCGCGTCCGCGAAGTCCGCGTAATAACCCTCAAGCTCGCCGGTCAGCAGCACATGCAGCGCCTGATGGGTGTCATCGGCCCATTGCGCGTCCATCTTACCCGGCCCGATGTGGCGGGAGCGGTTGAACTCCTGCTCCATGACCAGGTGGACGTGGCGGTCCGGCTCCATCGCGGCCCGGATGCGCCGCGTCATCTTGTCAGGGAACTCTAGGTCCAGGATGGCGCCGACGGCATCGAAGCGCAGGCCGTCGAAGCGGTACTCGTTCAGCCAGTAAATCGCGTTTTCGATGAAGAAATCAGCCACTTCGATGCGTTCATGGGCGATGCCGGCCCCCCAGGGCGACGGTTTCGACGGATCGAAAAACTTCTCGCCGGCGAGCGGGTGCAGGTAGGCCCCGTCCGGTCCGAAGTGATTGTACACCACATCCAGATATACCATCAGGCCCAGCCCGTGCGCCCGATCGATCAGCGTCTTGAGCTGGCCCGGCGTGCCGTATGCTGTGTCGGGCGCGTAGGGCAGCACGCCGTCGTAGCCCCAGTTGCGGTTGCCCGGAAAATCGTTGATCGGCATCAGCTCAATGGCGGTGAAGCCGATGTCGCGCAACCGTTGCAGTTCGTCACCAATGCCGTTGAAGCCGCGGAACAGGCCCGCATGCAGTTCGTAGATCACCGCCTCGTGCCACGGCCGCCCGCGCCAGCCGGTGTTGTGCCACTCATGCGCGCCGGGATCGAACACCACGCTCCAGCCATGCACGTCGCCGTCCTGCAGGCGGGAGGCGGGGTCGGGCACGGCGAGGCCGTCGGGTAGGTGGAAGCGGTACTTGGTTCCGGCCGGGGCGGGCAAGCGGGCGGTAAACCAGCCCTCCGGTTCCGGCTGCATCGCGACCGGCGCCTGGCCTTCGAGTTCCAGCGACAGGGTTTCCACCGCCGGCGCCCAGATACGAAACCGGGTGTGGCCATCCTCCCCGATCTCGGCGCCGAACGAAAGCCGGTGATGGTAGCTCATGCGCTTGCCTCGAGGATCAACGTTGCAAGCGGAGGCAGGGTCAGGACTACCGACATCGGCAGCCCGTGGCTCGCGACAGCCTCGGCCTGAACCGCGCCATCGTTGCCCAGGTTGGCACCGCCGTAGATTGCGGCGTCGCTATTCAGTTTTTCGGCCCAGGCTCCGCCCTGGCTGACGCCAAGGCGGTAAGCGACGCGCGGCACCGGGGTAAAGTTGCACACCACCAGCGCCGGCGGGTCGCCGTCATGGCCGAAGCGCAGGAACGCGAACACGCTCTGCTCGGCATGATCCAGCACCACCCAGCGGAACGCCTCCGCCTCCGCATCCCGGCAGTACAGCGCCGGCGTCGCGCGATAGACCGCGTTCAGGTCGCGCACCAGCCGCTGCATGCCGGCGTGCATGGGGTTCCCCAACAGGTGCCAGTGCAGGCTGGAATCATGGTTCCACTCCGCCCACTGCGCGATCTCGCCGCCCATGAACAGCAGCTTCTTGCCGGGATGGCCCCACATGAAACCGAAATAGGCGCGCAGGTTGGCGAAGCGCTGCCAGTCGTCGCCCGGCATCTTCTGGATCAGCGAGCCTTTGCCGTACACCACCTCATCGTGCGACAGCGGCAGCACGAATTTTTCCGAGAACGCATACACCAGCCCGAACGTCATCTCGCCATGATGCCAGCGCCGGTTGATCGGGTTCTCCTCCATGTAGTGCAGGGTGTCGTGCATCCAGCCCATGTTCCACTTGAAGTCGAAGCCCAGGCCGCCATCGCGCGCCGCCCGGGTGACGCCCGGCCAGGCGGTGCTCTCCTCGGCGATCAGCACCGCGTGCGGGCAGCGTTCGCCCACGACCAGGCTGAGTTCCTGCAGGAACGCCACCGCCTCCAGGTTCTCGCGCCCGCCGTATTGGTTCGGCACCCACTCGCCCGCCTTGCGGCTGTAGTCGCGGTACAGCATGGAGGCGACCGCATCGACGCGCAGGCCGTCGACCTTGTAGCGCTCCAGCCAATGCAGCGCGCTGGCGATCAGGAAGCCGCGCACCTCGTTGCGGCCGAGGTTGAAGATGTAGGTGTTCCAGTCTGGATGGTAGCCCTCGCGCGGGTCGGCGTGTTCGTACAACGGCGTGCCGTCGAAATGCGCCAGGCCATGCGCGTCGGACGGGAAATGCGCCGGCACCCAGTCGAGGATGACGCCGATGCCCTCGTCATGGCAGCGGTCGACGAACGCCGCGAAGTCCGCCGGCGTGCCAAGCCGTGAGCTTGGGGCGAACTGGCCGAGCGGCTGGTAGCCCCAGGAGCCGCCGAACGGGTGCTCCATGATCGGCATCAGCTCGACATGGGTGAAGCCGAGCCGGGCCACGTACGGCACCAGACGCTCCGCCAGCATCGCCCAGCCCTCCAGCCCATCGGTGTCGCCGCGCAGCCAGCTATCGGCGTGGACCTCGTAGATGGAGATTGGCGCGTTGACGCCTTGTGCGATGCGCAGGCCGCCGTCGGAGACGCTGAACGTCTCGTCGGCAACGATGGAGGCGGTGGCTGGCGGCAGTTCCGCCGAGGCCGCGACCGGGTCCGCCTTCAGCGGCAGCAGCACGCCGTCAGGGCCGAGCAGTTCGTATTTATACACCGTGCCGGCACCGATGCCGGGCACGAACAGATCCCAGACGCCGGAGCCGCCATGCAGGCGCATCGGGTGGCGGCGGCCGTCCCAATCGTTGAAGCCTCCAACCACCGACACGCGCCGCGCGTTCGGCGCCCAGACCGCGAAGCGCACGCCGTCCAGGCCGGCGAAGTTCATCACATGGCCGCCGAGCACACGACCCAGCTCGCGGTGGCGGCCCTCTGCCAGCAGGTAAATGTCGACCTCACCCATCGATGTGCCCAGCGCGTACGGGTCGTCGATGACGCGGGTGCCACCGTCGCCGTCCGTCACGCGCAGGCGGTAGGCCACCCGCACCGGCATCACGGCCTCCCACAGGCCGGCCGGGTCGATCTGCGCGAACGGCGTCAACTCGGCGCCGGTCTCGGGAGAGACCGCCGCCACCGCGCTGGCCCCGGGCGACATGGCGCGCACCACGCAGCCATCCGCCGTCGCATGTGGGCCGAGCACGGCGAACGGGTCGCCATGCCGGGCCTGGACCAGGGCGGCGACGGTGCCGGGGTCCAGGGCGCCGCGTTGTAGGGTCAGGGACATTCAGTGCGGCTCCCGAGCCAGGATTCTTTGCACGATGGCGTCCAGCCCACGCAGCGGGATTGCCAGCCAGGTCGGCCGGTTGGCCGCCTCGTAACGGATTTCGTAAGCGGCCTTCTCGATCAGGAACAGATCGAGCATCGCCGCCTCCGCCTGCGCCGACACCCACGGCGTCGCGGAGGCGTGCAGCACCTCGCGGTAGTGGTCGAGCAGCACACGCGCCGACTGGGTGCGGAACCGTTCCAGCAACGCCGCCCGCCGTTCCTCGCTGGCGCTGGATCCCGCGACCCGTCCCGGTGCTGCGGCGGCGGCAGCGTATTCGAAGCTGCGCAACAGCCCGGCGACATCGCGCATCGGCGAGGACTTGGCCCGGCGCTGGTCCATGGTCCGCGCTGGCTCGCCCTCGAAGTCGATGATGTAGGCGTCGTTTTGCACCACCAGCACTTGGCCCAGATGGAAATCGCCATGCACGCGGGTGCTCAACGCGCTGCCAGGGACATGCGCCAGACGGTCGATCGCCTCACCGAGCGCGTCGGCCCGCTCCAGCAGCCCGGCTGCCAGCAGGCGGGTTTCCTCGTCCGCCCAGTCGCGCGGCGCACGCAACAGGTCGAACGCCATGCTCACCTGCTCGCGCGCGCCTTGCGCCCATTCGGCCCGCGTGACGGCATCCGCCTCGTGCGGGGCGAACGCCGGATCGTCGGACGGCTCGGCCAGGGTCGCATGCAGTTCGGCCAGGCGGCGGCCCATGCTGCCGGCGAACACGTCATAGCCGGCCAGCGCATCACCCTCCGCCTGCGCCACATCATGGGCCACCATCAGGTCGTCGGCGGCACGGTGCAGGTAGTCAAGCGTCCAGCCCCAGCCGTCTCCCTGGTTGCGCAGGAAGCCCTGCACCAGGATCAGCGTGCTGGGGGTGCCGTCGGCATCGACCCGCACAACCTCGCCGAACAGCGGGGCGGTGTTGCCGAAGCCCCGTTCGGTCAGCACGCGGGTCATCTCGCCTTCCGGGTGGATGCCGGAGACGACGCGGCGGACGATCTTCAGCACCAGCAGGTCGGCGATGATGAGCGAACTGTTCGACTGCTCGGCCGACAGCCGCCGGATTTCCGGGTGTTCCGGCAACTCCACCTCGGCCAGCCGCGAGGTCGGCAGGAACCGCAACTCGCCATCGCTGATCGGCAGAGTCGCAGCGCCGCGCAGCGAGCCGATCACCGCGTTGGCGAAATCGTCCAGCGTGAAGCCGTCGGTCAGGTAGCCGACGCGGCGGCCGCGCCGGACGCGGGCCAGCGCCAGGGTCTGTGCCATGGCGCTGGGCGTCTCGTCGTCCCACGCGACGCCCAAGGGGAGCACATAGGCTTCCGAGCGGCCCGGCAGATCCACCGCGACCTCCGCCATCAGCACGTCGCGGGTGCCAGGCAGGTGGGCCACATAGGCCAGCCTCGCGGCCCGCAGCGTCTCCGTCTTGGAGGCGAACCAGCGCCGCTTCGGCAGGTAGGCCGGCAGCGCCTCGCGCTCCAGGATGCCGCGTCCAGAGGTGCCGGCGATGTCGCTGAGATCGGTGCGGACGACGATAGTGGAGAGTTCGGGCAATGGTTCGGGCACTGGGGTATACCATGATGGCATCTGACCGGCGGCGGCCAACTGGAACCAGTAGAAGCCGAATGGCGGCAGCGTGAACAGGTAGGAGAACTGGCCGATCGGCGGGAACGCGGAGCCGCCGACGATATCCATCGGCACCGCGCCGGCGAACGCCGACAGGTCGAGTTCCACCGCCTGCGCGCTGCGCGAAAGGTTGCAGACGCACAACACGGTTTCGGTGACATCGCCGGTCGCGTGTTCACGCAGGTAGGCCATCACCTTGCGGTTGCCGGGATACAGGAAGCGCAGCGTGCCGCGCCCGAATGCCGCGAACCGCTTGCGCACCGCCAACATGCGCCGGGTCCAGTTCAGCAACGAGAACGGATCGGTCGACTGAGCCTCGACGTTGACCGCCTGGAAGCCGTACAGCGCGTCCATGATCGGCGGCAGCACCATGCGCGCCGGGTCGGCGCGCGAGAAGCCGCCGTTGCGGTCCGAGGACCACTGCATCGGCGTGCGCACGCCATCGCGGTCGCCAAGATGGATGTTGTCGCCCATGCCGATCTCGTCGCCGTAGTACATCACCGGCGTGCCCGGCATCGACAGCAGCAGCGAGTTCATCAACTCGACCCGCCGGCGGTCACGCTCCAGCAGCGGCGCCAGCCGGCGGCGAATGCCGAGGTTGAGCCGGGCGCGGCGGTCGGTGGCGTACGTCTCCCACAGGTAGTCGCGCTCGCTGTCGGTCACCATCTCCAGCGTCAGCTCGTCGTGGTTGCGCAGGAAGATCGCCCATTGGCAGTTGGCCGGGATATCGGGCGTCTGGCGCATGATGTCGGTGATCGGGAAACGATCCTCGCGCGCGATGGCCATGTACATGCGCGGCATCAGCGGAAAGTGAAACGACATATGGCACTCGTCGCCGTCGCCGAAATAGACCTGCGCGTCCTCCGGCCACTGGTTCGCCTCCGCCAGCAACAGGCAGTTCGGCGCGTGACGCTCCAGCTCGGCGCGGATGATCTTCAGGATGGCGTGCGTCTCGGGCAGGTTCTCGTTGTTGGTGCCGTCGCGCTCGACCAGGTATGGAACCGCGTCCAGCCGTAGCCCGTCGATGCCCATGTCGATCCAGAAGCGCATGATCGACAGCACCTCCTCCAGCACGCGCGGGTTGTCGAAATTGAGGTCGGGCTGGTGCGAGTAGAAGCGATGCCAGAAATAGGCGCCGGCCACCGGGTCCCAGGTCCAGTTGCTCTTTTCGGTGTCCACGAAGATGACGCGGGTGCCGGGGTATTTATGATCGTTATCCGACCACACATAGAAATCGCGCTCGACCGAACCCGCCGCCGCCTGACGGGCGCGCTGGAACCACGGGTGCTGGTCGCTGGTGTGGTTGATGACGAGTTCGGTGATGACGCGCAGGCCCCGCTCATGCGCCGCCGCGACGAACTGGCGCACGTCGGCGAGACTGCCGTATTCGGGATGCACGCCGCGGTACTCGGCAATGTCGTAGCCGTCGTCCCGGCGCGGGCTGGGATAGAAGGGCAGCAGCCAGATCGCGGTCACGCCAAGTTCGGCCACATAGTCGAGCTTGGCGATCAGGCCCGCAAAGTCGCCTACGCCGTCGTTGTTGGCATCAAAGAACGACTTCAGGTGCAACTGATAGATGATCGCATCCTTGTACCACAGCGGATCCTGCTGCGGGTCGAGGCTCGGCATGGCGGCCAGCAACGGCTGCGGCATGTTGGGCGCCAGCGTGGCCGGGGAGGGAGGGGCGTCGTTCATGATGACCTTCAGGACACTGGCTGCGCGCGCCAGACGACATAGGGGGCGTCGGGCGAGAGGGTGACACGCTGATATTTGCCGGCAAGGGTGAAACTGTTGTCGCCCAGCAGGTCTTCGCAGGCCAGCGACTCGCTGTCCGGCAGCGGCCAGCGATACAGCGGCAGTTCGATCGCCGCCGATTGCGCCTGGAACGGATCGAAGCTGATCGCCACCAGGACGACGTTGGCGCGGTCCGCCGTCGCCTTCTCGAAGAACATCACCATCGGATTGTCGGATGGCAGGAAGGTGACCCCGAGATGGGTTTGCAGCGCCGCGTTGTTGCGCCGTATCCGGTTCAGCCGGGTGACCTCGGGCACGATGTTGCCGGGCCGCTGCCAGTCCCACGCGCGCAATTGGTACTTTTCGGAATTGAGGTACTCCTCGCGCCCCGGCATCGGCGTGCCCTCGCACAGCTCGAACCCGCTATAGACGCCCCACAGCCCGGCCAACGTGGCGGCCAGGGCGGCGCGGATCAGGAATCCCGCGCGGCCCGAGGTCTGTAGGAACACCGGGTTGATGTCCGGTGTGTTGACGAAGAAGTTCGGCTGGAAGAAATCCGCCGTGGCCCCGCTGGCCAGCTCGGTAAGATATGTCTCCATCTCGGCCCGCGTGTTGCGCCAAGTGAAGTAGGTGTAGGACTGGCCGAAGCCGACCTTGGCCAGCCGCGCCATCACCTTGGGGCGGGTGAACGCCTCGGCCAGGAACATGGTATCCGGGTACTGCGCGCGGATATCGTCGATCAGCCACTGCCAGAACGGGAACGGCTTGGTGTGCGGATTGTCCACTCGGAACACGCGCACGCCCTGCTCGACCCAGAACAGCACCGCGTCGCGCAGCGCCACCCACAGCCCAGGCACCGCATCGGCGGCGTAGAAGTCGACGTTGACGATGTCCTCGTATTTCTTCGGCGGGTTCTCGGCATAGCGCAACGACCCATCCGGCCGCCAATCGAACCACCCCTTGTGCTCGCGCAGCCACGGATGGTCGGGCGAGCACTGGATGGCGAAGTCCAGCGCCAGTTCCAGCCCGTGTCCGGCGGCGGCCTCCCGCAACGCACGGAAATCATCGAGAGTGCCGAGTTGCGGGTGGATCGCGTCATGCCCGCCATCGGCCGAGCCGATCGCGTACGGGCTGCCCGGATCGTCGGGGCCGGCCTTCAGCGCGTTGTTGCGGCCCTTGCGGTTGCTGCCGCCGATCGGGTGGATCGGCGGAAAATACAGCACGTCGAAACCCATGTCGCGGATGCGCGGCAACTGGCGGATCACGTCGCGGAAGGTGCCGTGGCGCTGTTCGTCATCGCTCATCGAGCGCGGGAACACCTCGTACCAACTGGCGAACCGTGCCGCCAGGCGCTCGGCGTCGACCGGGAACGGCTGCGTCACGGTCGCCAGCGGCCGTGTGTCGGCCTGTTGCACCAACCGCGCGACCTCATCGGACAGCAGGACGCGAACCTGCCCGACAATCTCGCCGCCCTTGGCCACAGCCAACCCGGCCGCCTCGACCAGGCGCTGCCCCTCGATCACTTCCAGCCGCACGTCCAGGCCGGCGGCGTATTTCTTGGTCAACTCGTCGCGGAAGCTGGCAAAGGCATCGCGCCATGCCTGCACTCGGAACTCCCAACGCCCCAGCCGGCTGGGGCGGAACTGCGCCTGCCAGCGGTCGTTGCCCAGCGGCGTCATCCGAGTCTCGTGCCAATCGGCGCGGTCGGCGGCGCGCCAGGCGAGCAGCACCGAAAGCTGGTCGTGGCCTTCGCAGATCACGTCGCAGGCGACCGTCACCATGTCGCCCACCGTGCGACGGGCGGGGAAAGCGCCATCATCGACGCTGGGCGTCACCGCCTCGATGGCGATGCGCCCACCGCGCGCGGCCAGGGCGGCGCCCTCGGCGGGGGCGGGGCGGGCCAGCAGAATCGGTGGTTCCGGCGCTACCGTCACAATGTGCGCGGCCCCTGGCGCCAAAGTCACGACCGGCTCGCTCGGAACGCCCAGGTCGTGCGTGATGGCGGCGAGATCGACGCTGTGCGCCGCCAGCAGGTCGGTGTTGATGACGCTGAGGCGGGCGTCGGCCCCGCTGCCGCGCACGAACGCCAGCGTGGCGCGGGCGGCCCCGGCCAAGTGGCGCGCGGCACCCTGACCGGGTTCACGCAGCAGCGATAGGTTGGGCAGCAGCGACAGGTCGGCGGTCATGACAGCCATGGGCGCTGCCGCGCGCGGATCGAGCGGGCGGGTCGCGCCGGACTCGCTGCCCATCGGCAACAGTATGCCGTCACCGAACGCGCCGGCCAGACCTACCGCACGGATCAGCGCTGCCTGGCGCTGCGCCGGAGCCGCGATATGGGACGCGAGGCGTGGGCCGAACGGGCGTTCGATCTCGATCAGCACCGGCGCCACCCGCGCCAGCGCGTCGTGGCGGGCCCAGAACCAGTCGGCGGCGAAGTCCCAGCCGTCCAGCGACAACCCGATCGCATCCAGGCCGCAGCCGGTCCAGGTAGGCAGGCGATCGGTTGGCAGCCGGTCGATGCCGCCGATGAACCGGCACGCCGCCTCTGCCCGCACGCCGCCGATGAGGTCGCGGACGAACGCCGGCGGCAGCCGCTCCAACGCGTCCAGCCGCATCCCGGCGGCGCCGAGCGTCAGCCAGCCGGCGATGCGCTCCGCCCACCACGCAACCAACCCTGCATGCCGCTCCGGCAGCCGTGCCAGCGCGGCCGGGGCGCCACGCCGGGGATCGACCACCTC
>JAYTQW010000057.1:0-7449 GCA_043746535.1 Rhodospirillales bacterium | reverse complement strand
ACCCGGGTGCACCAGTCCAGCACCACGCGGGTGGAATGGGTCGACAGCACCAGGATGTCGGCGCCGCGCACCATGTCCTCCAGCCGCTCGCGCGCCTTGTCCATGAATGCCGCGTCGCCCGCCAGGAACCACTCGTCCATCAGCAGCACCTGCGGCCGGA
Source organism: Rhodospirillales bacterium (assembly GCA_043746535.1). Classification (GTDB taxonomy): domain Bacteria; phylum Pseudomonadota; class Alphaproteobacteria; order Acetobacterales; family Acetobacteraceae; genus CAVRQM01. Next base: position 7,289 of record JAYTQW010000057.1, on the reverse strand, counting down.
TCGCGGTCGCCAGGGCGAAGCCCAGCCGCACCACCATGCCGGAACTGTAGATGCGCACCGGCAGGTCGATGAAGTGTTCGAGATCGGCGAAGCTGCGCACGTCCTCCTCTAGCCGCAGGATCGCCGCGTGCGACAGCCCGTTGTACAGGCCGCGCAGCATGATGTTCTCGCGCCCGGTCAGCTCCGCGTTCATGCCGAGGTTGGGATCGAGCAGCGCGTTCAGGCTGCCCTGGACGTGGACGTGGCCCACAATCGGCTCGTAGATGCCGGCCAGCGTGCGCAGCAGGGTAGTCTTGCCGGCGCCATTGCCGCCGATCAGGCCGAGCCGGTCGCCGCTGCGCAGCCGGAAGCTCACGTCGCGCACCGCCTGCACCACCACGCGCTGCTTATGGTCGGGGCCGAGGCGGCCGGCCACCGAGGAGAACACGGTCTTCTTCAGGCTGCGCGAGGTGCCGTGGTACAGCGGGAAATCGACGCTGACGCCCGACAGCTCGACCAGCGCCGGCAGCCTGGCCGCGAGGGGGGCGCCGCTCATCGCTACACCCAGAACGCGATGCGGCCGCGCACGCGGGCGAACAGCGAGAACGCGGCCACGCACAGCACGGCGGAGTAGCCGAACGCCGAGACATAGGCCATGCTGCCGGGGATGTGGCCCAGCAACGGCGCGCGCACGACTTCCAGCAGCGAGAAGAACGGGTTGAGCGGCAGCAGCGCCTGCCGACCGGCGCTCATCAGCTCCGGCTTCCAGATCACCGGGGTCACGAAGAACGCCATCTGGATGATGCTGGCGACGATCGGCGGGATGTCGCGGAAGCGGGCGCAGAGTGCGCCCAGCAGGATCGCGGCGGCGAACCCATCCACCAGCCACAGCGCGAAGCCGGGGATGCCGAGCAGCACGGTGACGCCCGGCTGGATGCCCAGCAGCAGGTACACGGCGATGATGACCACCAGGTTGTGCGCCAGCACCAGCACGTTGCGCACCACGATCCGCGCCGCGTACATCGAGAACGGCATGCGCACCGAGCGGATCATGCCCTCGACCGACAGGTAGCCGGTGCAGCCGTCCGCCACCAGCGCGCCGAGGAAGTTCCACAGCACGATGCTCAGCACCAGGAACGGCAGGTAGTCGTGCAGGTTCATCTTGAACAGCGTCGAGTAGATGGCCCCCATCGCGCCCACCATCACGGCGGTCGACAGCGTCAGCCAGAACGGCCCCAGCAGCGAGCCGCGATAGCGCAGCTTGATGTCGAGCCACGACAGCGTCCAGCACAGCCGCCATAGCCCGATCGCGTCGCGCATGTCGCGCAATGCCATGCGCTGGCGCGCGATGTAGGTGGTGTCCGGCGTCAGCTCCAGCGTGTTGCTGTGGCGGGCACCCGTCATCTGGATGGTCGTGCTCATAGGCGGGGCGAAGTATCGCATCCGCCGTCCCCCCGCAACCACGCGCCGGAGCAGGCGCGGTCAGGCGCGCGTGAGCCTGTCGCGTGCGTACGGATCAGGGGTGGGTCGATGGTGGGTCGATCAGGCGCCCGGCGGTGGCGGCGGCAGTCGGGCGAGGCGGGTGCGGGCGCCGCGCGTGACGGCGACGCGCTCGTCGAGCGCGAGTTGCAGCTCGTTGGTCTGCACCACCGAGATGGTCCGGCCATCGTCCTGGCGGATGACGAACTCGACCGCGTTGCCGCGTCCCACCTGATTCTCGACGATGTTGCCGGTGATGCCGCCGAGGATGGCGCCGCCCACAGCGCCCAGGATGTTGCCGCGTATGTCGCTGCCGCCGATGAAGCTGCCGGCGACGCCGCCCAACCCGGCGCCGCCCAGCGTGCCGGTCCCGGAGTTCTCCGCCTGCACGGTGACTGGCCGCTCGGCGACGATGGTGCCGAACGAGACCTCGGCGGCGCGCCCGATGTCCTCGCCGGTGTAGGTGGTGTTGGTCCGTTGCGGCGCGCAGGCCGACAACCACGCCATCGCGGCGGAGGTCGCCAGCAGTCGAGTCGCGCCACGCGAAAGCCACGCCGTTGCCATGTCGTCCCCCCTTTGGGCTGTCCGGATCGGCCAGCACTTAGCACGGCCGCGACTTTGCCGCATATCCTGCCCATGGCCGTGATTATTGCCGCGACGATGCCGAGATGTGTTGCGGTGATCCGCGTTTGCGGTTAGGGACTTACACAGCGACATTGAGTGCCTTCATGAGCGGCGGTGATGCGACCGTCCTGACTGCGGCACTGGCCGCGCCCAGACGGAGGATCGCGTCCCCATGCCCGAAATCACTCCTGCTTTCCGCAACATATCGGGCTACGAGCGGATATCCGTCATGCGGGCGGCAGGCCTGCTGGGATGCTTCGCCCTGCTCGCCCTGGTGTCGGCCTGCGCCAGCCACCCCAAGCTGGCGGCGACGCGGGAGGCGGCGACCTACGCCGCCCGCGCCAAGCCGGACTATGCGGCACCCGGCCCATCCGAAGACCCGTGGGGTCCGTTCATCATCGAGGCGGCGGTCAAATACGACGTGCCGGAGCGTTGGGTGCGCGGCGTGATGCGCCAGGAGTCCGGCGGCAGGTTGTACGAGCACGGCACGCTGATCACCTCGCCGGTGGGCGCCATGGGGCTGATGCAGGTGATGCCGGGCACCTATGACGAGCTGCGCGCCCGCTACAGCCTGGGCGACGACCCGTACGACCCGCGCAATAACATTCTGGCCGGCACCGCCTACATCCGCGAGCTGTACGACGTGTATGGCGCGCCGGGCTTCCTGGCCGCCTATAATGCAGGGCCGCGCCGGCTGGACGACTACCTGAGCCACAACCGCTCGCTGCCGGACGAGACCCGCAACTATGTGGCGCGCATCGCACCGGGCATCATGGGCGTCGACCCGGCCCATATTTCGCCGGCGCAGATGCTGGCGATGAACCAGTTGCCGATGAATATCCCGTCCGGCCCGCGTTACCCGCGCAGCCGCGCCGGGCAGCCGGTGGCGCTGGCCCTGAACCGTGGCCGCCGCGTCTCCGGCTACAATCGCATCGAGGTCGCCAGCGCCGCATTGCCGGAGCCGCCGCGCATGGTGGCGCCTGGCCGGGCGCAGCAGTTCGCGGCGTTGCAGCCGCCGCCGAAATCCGGCCATGGCGGCTTTCACCTGATCGGCTCCGCGATGGCCGACACCCTGCCGGTCAGTGGCGGCGGCTCGACCGCCGGCGGCTGGGCGATCCAGGTGGGCGCCTTCGGCAACGAGGGTCAGGCACGCGGCGCCGCCGACGCCGCCCGAGGCCAGGCACGCGCGATGCTGGCCAGCGCGCGCCCGCTGGTCGGCGCCGTCCACCAGGCGCACGGAACGCTGTACCGTGCCCGGCTGGTAGGCCTATCGCGCTCGGCGGCGGAGCAGGCCTGCGAGAAGATCGCGCATGGCCGCAACAACTGCATCGTGCTGTCGCCAAACGCCCAATCCTGACCTGACCTAAATCCGTCATGAGTGGCACCCTGCCGCTGCGGCGCGAGCGGGTCGATGGCGGCGCCATCCTGCTGCTGGTGCTGCTCTGCGCCATCTGGGGGTTGCAGCAGGTCACGGTGAAACTTGCAGTTGGTGGCGGCCTGCCACCGATCGCCCAGGCGGCGATGCGGTCGGTGCTGGCGGGCAGTTGCCTGCTGGCCTGGACCGGTTGGCGGCGCGGCGGGCGCGGTATCGCGGCGTTGCTGCGCATCGACCGTGGCTGCTGGCCGGGATTGCTGGCTGCGGTGCTGTTCGCCGGCGAGTTCCTGGCGCTGTATCCCGGCCTGCGCCTGACCAGCGCCTCGCGCGGGGTGCTGTTCCTCTACACCTCGCCGTTCTTCGTGGCGCTCGGCGCACACCTGCTGATCCCAGGCGAGCGGTTGCGCCCGCGCCAGGCGGCGGGGTTGCTGGTCGCCTTCGCCGGCGTCGGCGTGGCGTTTGCGGACGGCCTGCTTGCCGTCCACGCCAGTGGCGATCCGCGCGGCGACGCGCTGTGCCTGCTTGGCGGCATCCTGTGGGCGGCCACCACCCTGCTGGTGAAGCGCAGCCCGGCGTTGTCGCGGACCGATGCCGCGCGCGTGCTGATGTTCCAGCTTGGCGGTTCGGTGCCGCTGCTGGCGCTGGCGAGTTGGCTGGCGGGCGAGACGGTGGGGTTTCCCGCAGTCAGCGCGGTCGCCTGGGTGTCGCTGGCCTATAGCGGCATGGTGGTGGCGTTCGCCAGTTACCTCGGCTGGTTCTGGCTGGTGCTGGCCTACCCCGCCGGGCGGCTGGCGCCGTTCACCTTCCTCACGCCATTGTTCGGCATCCTGGCCGGGGCGCTGGCGCTGCACGAGACGGTCGGCGTCACATTGCTGCTCGGCGCCGCCGGGGTCGCGGCGGGGCTGTATCTGCTCAACAGCCGCTAATGGATTTCCGGCTCGGCGGTGGGCGCGTGGCCCTCCAGGAAGCGGTAGTCGCAGCCCTCATGCGCCTGCGTCACCTCGCGGGCATTGAGTAGCCCAAAACCGCGCGCGTAACGTGGCGCCGGCGCTACCCAGGCAGCCCGGCGGGCGTCCAGCGTGGCCGCGTCCACATCCAGCGAGATGCTGCGGGCGGGCACGTCCAGCGTGATCGCGTCGCCGCTGCGCACCAGGGCCAGCGGGCCGCCGACCGCGCTTTCGGGCGAGACGTGCAGCACGCAGGTTCCGTAGCTGGTGCCCGACATGCGTGCATCGCTGATCCGTACCATGTCGCGCACGCCCGCCTGCAACAGCTTTTTTGGGATGGGTAGCATGCCCCATTCCGGCATCCCCGGCCCGCCGATCGGCCCCGCCGCGCGCAGTACCAGGACGCTGCCAGCGGTCACGTCGAGGTCCGGCGCGTCGATCCGCGCGGCCATGTCGGCGTAGTCCTCGAACACCACCGCCGGCCCGGTATGGCTCCACAACGCGGGATCGGCGGCGCTGTGCTTGATGACCGCGCCGTGGGGGGCGAGGTTGCCGTAGAGCACCGCCAGCCCGGCATCGGCCTGCAACGGGTTCTCGCGCGCGCGGATCACGTCGGCGTTCCACACCCGCGCTCCCGCCACCGCCTCGCCCAGCGTGCCACCGGCCACTGTCCGCGCGTCGAGGTCGAGCAGGTCGCCCATCTGCCCCATCAGAGCGCGCAGGCCACCGGCATAGTAGAAATCCTCCATCAGGAACGCACCCGCAGGCCGGATGTTGGCCAGCAGCGGCGTGGTCCGCGACAGCGTGTCGAAGCGGTCCAGCGTAAAGGCGACCCCCGCCCGTCGCGCCATCGCCACCAGATGCACGATGGTGTTGGTCGAACCGCCGAGCGCCAGCGCCACCCGCGCCGCGTTGTCGAAGCTGGCCAGCGTCAACAAGCTGGACGGCGTGGCGCCCTCCCACGCCAACGCGACGATGCGCCGGCCGCAGGCAGTCGCCATGCGGGCGTGGTTGGAGTCCGGAGCGGGGATCGAGCTGCTGCCGGGCAGCGACATGCCCAACGCCTCGACCGCCGCCGTCATCGTGCTGGCGGTGCCCATGGTCATGCAGGTGCCCCAACTGCGGGCGATGCCGTCCTCCACCGCCTCCCAATCCTCCTGGCCGATGGTGCCGGCGCGCAGTTCCGCCCAATACTTCCAGGTGTCGGAGCCGGAGCCGAGCGTCTTGCCGGCGGCGTGGCCGCGCAGCATGGCCCCGGCCGGCAGGAAGATACTCGGCAGGTCGGCCGAGATGGCGCCCATCAGCATTGCCGGCGTGGTCTTGTCGCAGCCGCCCAGCAACACCAGCGCGTCGAGCGGCAGGCTGCGCGCGATCTCCTCCACCTCCATCGCCAGCAGGTTGCGGTAGAGCATGGTGGTCGGCTTCATGAAGGTCTCGGGCAGCGACAGCGCCGGGATTTCCAGCGGGAAGCCGCCCGCCTGCCACACGCCACGCTTCACCTCTTCGGCGCGGATGCGCAGGTGCTGGTGGCACGGGTTGATGTCGGACCAGGTGTTGAGGATGCCGATCACCGGCTTACCGGCCCAGTCGTCTGGCGCGTAGCCCATCTGCTTGGTCCGGCTGCGATGGCCGAAGCTGCGCAGGTCGGCGGGACCGAACCAGCGGGCGGAGCGAAGTTGGGCGGCGGCGCGGCGGGTCAACGCGGCCGGCTCAGGAATGTGGGCGAGGGGCAGCCCGATCTTCCAGCCGGACGATACGTTCGTCATGCTCGGTCAGCATTATGCCGTGACCCATGACCGACGCATGATACAGCGCCACGGTTTGGTTCAGGTTCGCAATGCCGTGTTTAAGGTCGGAGATATCCCAGCGCATGACGACAAACTCGCGTTCCATCTGCTCCAACCGTGCACCATCATCCACCTGCCGCTTCGCCACATGCGCGAGCAGTTGGTAGATGGAAGCCAGGTCGACGCCGTTGCCCTCAGCCATAGCTTGCTTCTCGGTTCAGGACAGTGGGGAGAGATCGAGGTGGCGCTCGACTCGCAGCAGCCGTTCGTCCATTTCGGTCAGCAACATGCCATGACCCATGACCGAGGCATGATACTGCGTGATGGTCTGATTCTGCGTGGCAAACCCGTGCTTCAGTTCGGCCATGTCCCGTTGCATCAACGTGAACTCGTGGCCCATCAGCGCGAACTCACGGTTCAATAACCCGGCCTCCTGCTTCAGGACGGCGACATCCTGCTTGAGCACGGTCACGTCCTGCTTAAGCACGGTCGCGTCCTGCGCGATTATTGCCAGCAGTTGATAGATCGAAGCCAGATCGACGCCGTTGCCCTTCAGCCATGCCGCACCCCTACACCGTAGGATTGCGCGCCAGCCCCTCACGACGCAAGGGGCTGGGAACACCCTCAGATGTAGTGCTCGGCCAATGGCGCGAAGCCGTTGAAACGCTGGCTGGCATAGGTGGTCACGTACGCGCCGGCCGACTGCACCTCGACCCGGTCGCCGGTGGCCAGCGCCATCGGCAGCCGGTAGTTGCTGCGCTCGTACAGGATGTCGGCGCCGTCGCAGGTGGGGCCAGCGACCGCGACCGGGCCAGTGGCGCCGCCGTCATGCGCGGTGGTGATGGCGTAGCGGATCGCCTCGCCCTCGGTCTCGGCCAAGCCGCCGAAGCGGCCGATGTCGAGATAAACCCAGCGCAGCGGGTCTTCGGCGCGGCGCTGGCTGACCAGCACCACCTCGCTGCTGACCACGCCGGCATCGCCAACCAGGAAGCGGCCCGGCTCGATCAGGATATCAGGCAGGTCGTTGCCGAAATGCCGGGTCATGGCGGCCATGATATGGTCGGCGAAGCGGTCGATGCCGGGCACCTCCTCGCGGTA
>JAYTQW010000056.1:0-4320 GCA_043746535.1 Rhodospirillales bacterium | reverse complement strand
GACCGGCGCGGGCATGATGGACTGCAAGCGGGCGCTGGTGGAGTCCGGCGGCGAGATGGAGGGCGCGATCGACTGGCTGCGCACCAAGGGCCTCGCCGCCGCCGCCAAGAAATCGGGCCGGGTCGCCGCCGAAGGGCTGATCGGCGTCGCCACCGCCCCGCGCATGGCGGCGATGGTGGAGGTGAACTCGGAAACCGACTTCGTGGCGCGCAACGAGACGTTCCAGGCGTTCGTGGCCGAAGTCGCCAAGGTCGCGCTGCTGGTCGGCGAGGACATCGAGGCGATCAAGGCGGCGGACTATCCCGGCGCGGACCGCAGCGTGGCCGAGGAGCTGACCCACCTGATCTCCACCATCGGCGAGCACATGGCCATCCGCCGCGCCCGCGTGCTGTCGGTCCCGGCGGGCGTGGTCGCGAGCTACGTCCACTCCGCCGTGAAGCCCGGCCTGGGCAAGATCGGCGTGCTGGTGGCGGTGCGCAGCGACAGCGAGCTGAACGCGCTGGAGATCCTCGGCCGTCAGGTCGGCATGCATGTCGCCGCCACCAAGCCGGAGGCGCTGGACCTGGACGCGGTCGACCCGGCGGCGCTGGCGCGGGAGCGCGCGGTGTTGTCCGAGCAGGCGCTGGCATCCGGCAAGCCGCCGGCGGTGGTCGAGAAGATGGTCGAGGGCCGCATCCGCAAGTATTACGAGGAAGTGGTACTGCTGGAGCAGGTCTGGGTGCATGATGGCGAAAGCCGCGTGCGCGCGGTGGCCGGGAAGGCCGGCGCGGAGTTGACCGGCTTCTGCCGGTTCCAGCTCGGCGAAGGCATCGACAAGGGTCCGGGCGGGGACTTCGCCGCCGAGGTGGCCGCCGCCGCCGGCCTGACGCCCTGAGACCCTGACGCCCTGACAGCACACGATCCGGAGCCGAGCCCTATGGATGCAGCGCCTCGTTACCAGCGGGTCCTGCTGAAGGTGTCGGGCGAGGCGCTGATGGGCCGCCGCGAGTACGGCCTCGACACCGACACCGTGACCCGCATCGCTACCGACGTCGGCGCGGTGGCGGCGCTGGGCGTGCAGGTCTGCCTGGTGATCGGCGGCGGCAACATCTTCCGCGGCGTGTCGGCGGCGGCGGGCGGCATGGACCGGGCGCAGGCCGACTACATGGGCATGCTGGCGACGGTGATGAACGCGCTGGCGATGCAGAACGCGCTGGAGCAGATCGACGTGCCGACCCGGGTGCAGTCGGCCATTCCGATGGCCAGCGTGTGCGAACCCTATATCCGCCGCCGCGCCGAGCGGCACATGGAAAAGGGGCGGGTGCTGATCTTCGCCGCCGGCACCGGCAACCCGTTCTTCACCACCGACACCGCCGCCGCACTGCGCGCCGCCGAGATGCGCTGCGACGCGCTGCTGAAAGGCACCCAGGTCGACGGCGTGTACAGCGCCGACCCGCGCCAGCACAGCGACGCCGAACGCTATGAGCAGCTCACCTATCACGACGTGCTGGCGCGGAACCTGCGGGTGATGGACGCGGCGGCGATCAGCCTGGCGCGCGACAACGGGCTGCCGATCATCGTGTTCAACATCCACAAGCCGGGCGCCTTCGCGCAGGTCATGCGCGGCGAGGGCCGGTTCACCACGATCATCGAGCCCGCGTGAGCGCGCAGGCAAGGCTAGGGGCGTCGCCCCTGGACCCCAGCAAAGGCGGAGCCTTTGCAATCCGATAGTCTTGGGGGTCTGGGGCCTCAGGCCCCGGCGGGTCCAGGGCAGCGCCCTGGCCTGACTTAACCTTGGCTTGCCGTCCGCCGCCGGACGGCGCTTTCTACCGCTTGGATCTTGTTCGACGACGATAGGGAAGGGGTTGCGGTGGCGACCGATCTGGCGAGTCTGAAGACTGACCTGACGCGGCGCATGGACGGCGCGGTGGAGACGCTGCGGCGCGAGTTCGCCGGCCTGCGCTCCGGCCGCGCCAGCCCGGCGCTGCTGGAGCCGGTGCGCGTCGAGGCCTATGGCAGCGAGGTGCCGCTGACCCAGGTTGGCAGCATCGGCGTGCCGGAGGCGCGGATGCTGACGGTGCAGGTGTGGGACCGTACCCTGGTCGGCGCGGTGGAGCGGGCGATCCGCGACTGCGGCCTCGGCCTCAACCCGGCGTCGGACGGCCAGTTGGTGCGGGTGCCGATCCCGATGCTGACCGGCGAGCGGCGCATCGAGTTGTCGAAGGCGGCCGGGCGCTATGCCGAGGGCGCCAAGATCGCGGTGCGTGGCGTGCGGCGCGACGGCATGGAGCAGACCAAGGCGGAAGAGAAGAAGGGCACCATCGGCCAGGACGAGATGAAAACCTGGTCCGACGACATCCAGAAGCTGACGGACGGGTATATCCGCAGGCTCGATGAGTTGTTCGCCGAGAAGGAACGCGAGATCAAACAGGTCTGATGCCGCATGGCCGCTGACGACCGGCTCGCCGTCCGCCCCGATCCCGCCACGCTCACGCCGGGTGCGGGGGCCTGCGCTCACGTCGCCATCATCATGGACGGCAATGGACGCTGGGCGGCGTCGCGCGGGCTGCCGCGCATCGCTGGCCATCGGGCGGGCGCGCAGGCGGTGCGGCGCACCATCGAGGCGGCGGTCGAGCAGGGCATCGGCTGGCTGACGCTGTATGCGTTCAGCAGCGAGAACTGGCGACGGCCTGCGGGCGAGGTGCTCGACCTGACCGGCCTGCTGCGCCACTACGTGCGCAACGAAATCGCCGAGATGGGCCGCAACGGCGTGCGGCTGCGCTTCATTGGCGACCGCGCCCGCTTCGACGCCGACCTGCAAGCCGATCTGGCGCGCGCCGAGCGCGACACGCGGTCCAACGCGCGCATCAACCTGATCGTGGCGTTGTCGTACGGTGGACGGGCTGAAATCCTGGAGGCGGCGCGTGCGGCGGCGGCGGCGGCGGCGGCGGGCCTGCTCGATCCCGGCAGCCTGACCGAGCAGGGTTTTGCCGAACTGCTGTCCACCCACGGCATCCCCGACCCCGACCTGATCGTGCGTACCAGCGGGGAGCAGCGGCTGTCCAACTTCCTGCTGTGGCAGGCGGCGTATGCCGAACTGGTGTTCCTCGACGTGCTGTGGCCGGATTTCGACGGCACCCATCTGGCCGAGGCGCTGGCGGCGTTCGCCCGGAGGGAGCGGAGGTATGGTGCGCGGCCAGGCTGACGCCATCGGCCCCGCCGTGGCGGGAGGCCAGGAACGCTGGGGCGATCTGCGCCTGCGCGTGCTCTCGTCGCTGGTGCTGGTGCCGGTGGCCTTGGCCTGCCTGTGGCGGGGCGGCCTGCCGTGGGACGCGCTGGTCGGCTTGATTACCGCCGGCTTGGCGGTCGAATGGTGGCTGTTGTGCAGGCGGCTGCCACCTGGTCCGGGGCGGGCGGCGACGTTATGGGCCGGGGTGCCCTATATCGGTTGCGGAACCGTGGCGCTGCTGTGGCTGCGCGGGCTGCCCGCCACGGGCGCCTGGATCGTGCTGATGCTGGTGCTGGCGGTCTGGGCCAGCGACATCGGCGCCTATCTGGTCGGGCGGCTGGTGGGTGGACCGAAGCTGGCGCCGCGCATCTCGCCGGGCAAGACCTGGTCAGGGGCAGCGGGTGGGCTGCTGGCGGCGGCGCTGGCCGGGTTTTCGGTTTATGGTGCGCGCGGCGCCGCGTTCGCGGCGGTGCTGGGGATTGCCGCACAAGGCGGCGATCTTCTGGAAAGCGCGTTGAAGCGCCACTTCGGCGTGAAGGATTCCGGGCGGACGATCCCCGGACATGGCGGGCTGTTCGACCGGCTCGACGGCATGCTGGTGGCGGCCCCGGTGGCCGTAGCGGGCGTGCTGCTTGGCGCAATCGGTGCGATGGGATGACAGGGTGACGGCGACGATGGCGCAACCACGGACGATCTCGATACTGGGCAGCACCGGCAGCGTCGGCACGCAGACGCTCGACCTGATCGCCGAGGCGCCGGAGAACTACCGCATCGTCGCATTGGTGGCTGGCCGCAACGTCGCCCTGCTGGCGGCGCAGGCGCGGCAATTCGGCGCCGAGCGGGCCGTCATCGCCGATTCGGCCTTGTATCGCGACCTGTCCGCCGCCCTGTCCGGCAGCGGCATCGTCGTGGCGGCGGGGCCGGAGGCGGTGGTCGAGGCGGCGGCCATGCCGGCCGGATGGATCATGGCCGCGATCACCGGCGCCGCCGGGCTACGCGCGACCCTGGCGGCGGTTGGCGGCGGCCGCACCGTGGCGTTGGCCAACAAGGAGGCGATGGTCTGCGCCGGGGCACTGGTGCTGGCGGCGGTGGCGGCGCACGGCGCGACCCTG
>JAYTQW010000055.1:0-1715 GCA_043746535.1 Rhodospirillales bacterium | reverse complement strand
GCCTGCCGCAGACCAGCTTGTCGATCACCGTCTCGCTGCTGGCCGTGGCGCTGGTGGCGCCGTTCGCCGGCGGCATCTCCGACCGACTCGGGCGCAAGCGGCTGATCGTGGCCGCCGCCTGTGCCGTGATCGTGCCGACCTTGCTGATCGCCACCTCGCCCAGCCTGCCGGCGCTGCTGCTGTGGCGGTTCCTGCAAGGCCTGCTGCTGCCGTTCATTTTTGCCGTCACGGTGGCCTATATCGGCGACGAGTGCGATGGGCCGGAGGCGATCCGCGTCACCGGGCTGTACACCTCCGGCACCATCGTCGGCGGCTTCAGCGGGCGTTTCCTGGCCGGCGTGGTGGCCGACCTGGCCGGCTGGCGGATGGCGTTCGCCGCCCTGGCCGCGCTGACCGGGTTGGGCGCGCTGATCGTGGCGGCGCTGCTGCCGAGCGAGGTGCGCTTCCGCCCGATGGCCGGCGGCGCGCGCGCGACCTTCCGCGCGATGCTGGGGCATCTGGAAAACCGGCGGCTGGTGGCCACCTGCGTGGTCGGGTTCGGGCTGCTGTTCGGGCTGGTGGCGCTGTTCACCTTCGTCAACTTCCGGCTCGCCGCCCCGCCCTACAACCTGCGGCCAGCGCAACTGGGCGCGGTGTTCACGGTCTATCTGTGCGGCGCCGTCGCCACCCCGCTCGCGACCCGCCTGGCCGCGCGGCTGGGCCGGGTGCGGACGCTGCTGGCGGCGCTGGCGATCGGCATCTGCGGCATCGGCCTGACGCTGCTGGCACCCCTGGCCGCGATCGTCGCCGGGCTGGCGCTGGCCTGCATGGGCCTGTTCGTGGCGCAAACCCTGTCGCTCAGCTTCATCGGCGTGGCGGCCCGGCAGGCGAGGTCGGCGGCGGTCGGGCTGTATGTCACCGTGTACTACCTCGGGGGCGCCCTCGGCGGCGTGGCGCCGATCTGGCTGTGGCACCGCTTCGGCTGGCCCGGCGTGGCCGCGCTGGTGGCGCTGGCCATGACCGGGATGGGCGCCGTGGCGGCACGGTCCTGGCGCGTATAGCTCTGGCGCGCATAGTTCTGGCGCGCATAGTTCTGGCGCGCATAGCCCAAATATTTGCGGTGCGGCGTTTGCGCTGGATCAAGGCAAGCCGGTCCCGGGAACACTACGATGCCGGCATTGGTCAATCGCGGCCAGTCGAGGAGCACATCATGAACAAACTCGTGGCGGCATTGACCGTCTCGGCGATCGCCGCAGGCAGCCTCGCCACCTTCGCCCTGGCGCAGGCTTCCGCGCCGACGGAGGCTTTCACCATGCGCGTCATGCCCGGCGACATGGGCCTGCTCGGGCCGGACCAGAAACACCATGACAGCATGGAGCCGGCCAGCTTCGTGCTGCACAAGGGCGTCAAGGTGACGTTGACCATCATCAACTACGACGATTCCGGCCATACCATCTCCGCCCCCGACATGAACCTGCTGGCCATGGTCGCTCCCGGAATCAAGCTGGTTCCCGGCGCCACGTCCGACACCAAGGGGGAAATCGACCTGCCCCGGCCGGAGAGCGGGGTGAAGCCGGTCGTCACCACCGTCACCTTCACCCCCGCCACGGCCGGCCAGTTCCGCTGGAACTGCCTGATCCCGTGCGACGGCGACGCCAACGCCGCCTGGGCGATGTCGGACGGCGTCGGCGGCCCCGGCCAGCTCGGCTACATGGCCGGGTACTTCACCGTCCTCT
>JAYTQW010000054.1:0-21875 GCA_043746535.1 Rhodospirillales bacterium | reverse complement strand
CGGCGCGCAGTTCGTCGCGCTGCGGATCGGTGCCTTGCTCCTCGGTGGAGACGCGGGCGTAGCCGAGCAGGCGGCCGGGCAGGGCGGTGTTGCGGGCTTTTGACTGCGTCACCTGGGCAGGCCTCCTGGCCACCCTGTTTTACAACTCGGCAAGGTGTTTGCAAACGGCCGTTTGCAAAGGTGGCCAGGGCGCCAGAAGCAAAACCATGGCTCGCGCCGACAGGCGGTGCCGCCGAGTAACCGCCAGCCCCGCAGCGCAATCTGGCAGGCTTGCCATCGTGACCCCAAGCTTGAGCATCGCAGGTAAGCCGGTAGGGCAGGGGACAAAAGTTTTTATCACGCCTTAGCATAACTTGTCTTATAGACGTGCTATCCTAGCGCCGCGCGGTGGAGGTCAGGTGCAGTCGTTCCCACAGCAGAATCAGGACGATGATGTCGGGATCTCGGCTGAGGTGGTGACACCAACGCCGGATAGGCCTGCATGAACCCGGCATCGCCGTGCGGCAGGTACATCGCAAAAAATGGATTTCCTGTAGCGCGACACAAAGGGTGCCCGATTGTCGACGCTCAAATGACTGGTCGCAGCGCGGCGTCTATACGACTTTTCCGAAGTCAGTGATAAGAAGATATGCCGCTGTTCGACTACGAGTCGCCGGCTTGGTCCTATGTCCGCAGGCGTTGCGCCAGCGCCGACAGGCCCTGGCGCTCCAGAGCATTGAGGTAATCCGCAAATGACGGGGTGCTTCGGCTGAGGTTGGCGTGCGCAGCCTCCGCCGACGCCTGCAACAGCTCCGGATCATAAGCGTGCCGGTCGCACAGGAAGGCATCGGGGTGGACCGCTTGCACGCCGCGTATAGTCAACGCTGATGCCGGGAAATCCCGCAGGTTCATCGTGAGGATGGTTCCGGCGCCGGAGGCCAACGCCGCCGCCAGCACGTGGCAATCGTCCGGATCAGGAAGAATCAAGCCTTCCATATGCTGCTCCCAGCCCAGCACGTCCGCATCGGGCAAGGCGCGGTCCATCAGATCGCGTGTGCGCTGTAGCCGGTCCAACGGTGCCCGGCCCGCCGCGACCAGGTTGCCGATCCACTCCTCATGGATGCGCTCAGTCCACCGCGGCGCGATGACGCCGTCGACGCCGAACTGGACCAGCAGGTTCCTGAGCTGGAACGGATAGAGCAGGTTGGCATCAAGAACGACGACCGGCGGCGCGGCCAGCCGTTCAGAGCCCATATGTTCGCTCAAGATCTTCAGTGTCTGCGGCAAGCGCCTCCAACGCCTCGCGGACCGGTTCTTCGCGGGCACGTAGTGCCAGCACGTCGGTTAGCCGGAGGCGCCGATGCGCGCCGACCCGACGGAAGGGCAGCACACCAACATCCATGCGCCGCCGCACGAGCGGGCGGGAAATGCCTAGGATGCTGGCGGCGTCCTCCGGCGTGATCTCGGTGTCTTCCGCGAGCACCGTGACGGCGTCGGATGACGACAGCCTGTCCAGCAGATCGGCTAGGGCCGGCAACACGGAGGCCGGCAAGGTGAAGGCCTCCTCCGTCCCATCGCCGCGTGTCAGGTGCAAATCGGCCCGTGCGGCCATGCGGAGCGCTGCGGCACCGCGTGCACCATGAGGCCGCTCGGCAGCGGGAAGAGAGTGACGGACGGGCGACTGGATCGGCATGACGCGACCATACTCTTTATCCGGAATATCTGGAAGAGTTTTGGATCGCTAGCTCTCCGTCATGGGGGCACGTGTTTGGACGGCTCCGTAGATGCAAGAGGTTTCTGAGGGGATTCGGCGACAGGTGCGATTGCGGTCGTGTTTCCGACCTGTTGACGCGGCACATCGCCGCTGGCCCAAAGGGGTTCCGCGTCTGGTGCGGGTCGTTCATGAACAGGCTGTCATTGTCGAAATCCACCCCGCGCAACGGAAATGGAAACAGCTCACGCGCGCGGCCAAGCGCACGCACCACCATCTCGGCCTCGCGCACGACGATCGGGATGCACTCCGTCCATTCGGTGCAATGCGGCGTGCGCTTTGGCCGTCCACCCGCGCTCACCCCGGACCAGGTGGCCCTCGGCCGCCGGTTGGTGGGCATGGCACGTCCGTGCGTGCGGCGGCCAAGATGCTCCTCTGTCACCACTCGACGCTCTATCGGGCGCTGGGCGGAACGCCCGCCTTGGAGTGAGTCAGCCGACCCGCCGTTACGCTCGGAACGAGCGTTCCAGGCGCAGAGGCCCGCTTTGGAAAGCGACGCCTCGCTTGCTATCGTGCCGGAGACCCTGGTTCCGGAAATGTTTGTTGAGAACTGCTCATCGTCGGAAATTTACGGCTCATGGCTCACGGCCACGCGGCAACCTGACGTGTTCCCCGCATAAAGCATGAGGCACCTAGGATGAGCGCCACCACTCCGCCAGAAGCGATGCTGCCGACCGGGACGGTGGCGGAGGGCCCGAACTCGAGCGGTCTCTCCAAGGCAGAAGCTGAAAGCCGGCTCAGATCGGTCGGGCCGAACACCCTGCCCGACATGGCCGTGAATCCATTGCGGAGCGCTCTCGGCAAACTCTGGGCTCCGGTGCCATGGATGCTGGAGGCCGCAATCGTCCTCGAAATCGTGCTTGGCCATCACCTGGAAGGCGCGATCATCGCAGGCCTGCTTTTCTTCAATGCGGGACTTGGCCTGTTTCAGGAAGGGCGCGCTCAGGCGACCCTGGCAGCACTGAAGTCGCGGCTCGCCCTGAACGCGTCGGTCCGTCGCGACGGAAGATGGGCGACGATCGCGGCGGCTGACCTGGTTCCGGGCGACCTCATCAAGCTCTCGCTGGGCGGCGTCGTTGCCGCTGACGCACGGCTCATCGAGGGTGAAGTCTTGCTCGACCAGTCGATGCTCACCGGAGAATCCGTGCCGATCGAGGCAGGCGCTGGGTTGCAGACGTTCGCCGGAGCCTTGGTGCGGCGCGGCGAGGCGGTGGCCGAGGTCACTGCCACTGGTCCGCGTACGAAGTTCGGCCGCACTGCGGAGCTGGTGCGCACGGCGCACGTTGCCAGTTCCCAGCAGAAAGCCGTGCTGCGCATCGTGCGCAACCTCGCGACGTTCAATGGCGCGGTGATCGTGGTCATCCTTGGCTATGCCTTTTTCCTGAAATTGCCGTTCGGCGAGATCGTCCCGTTGATCCTGACGGCTGTCCTGGGCTCCATACCCGTGGCGTTGCCGGCGACCTTCACGCTGGCATCGGCGGTCGGCGCGCGGGCCCTGGCAAAGGTCGGCGTGCTGCCGACCCGGCTTTCCGCGGTTGACGAGGCCGCGACGATGGATGTGCTCTGCTCCGACAAGACCGGTACCCTGACCGCCAACGAGTTGAGCGTTGCCGAACTCCATGTGCTGCCCGGTTTCGACGAGGCGCATCTGCTCGCCCTGGCCGCCCTGGCCAGTTCTGACAGTGGCCAGGATCCCGTCGATGCGGCGATCCGCACAGCGGCGGAAGGCAAGCAGGTCGCGGACGCGCCGCGCCTGATGAAGTTCGTGCCGTTCGACCCGGCGACGAAGATGTCGGAGGCGACGGTGGTGTTGCCAGGCGGTGAAACTCAGCGCGTCGTCAAAGGCGCGTCTGCTGTGGTAAGCAGGCTCGCACAGCCCTCGTCAGAGGCGGCGGCCGCCGGGAGAGCCCTTGAGGCGAAGGGCTTCCGTGTGCTGGCTCTGGCTGCGGGACCAGCGGATGCCATGAAGCTAGTGGGACTCATCGCGCTCAGCGATCCACCACGCAAGGATTCGGCCTCGCTGGTGAGCGAGTTGCGCGCATTGGGCGTTCGGACGGTGATGGTAACTGGCGACGCCCCGGCGACAGCGGGGATCGTGGCCCATGCCGTTGGGCTTGACGGTGCGACCTGTCCGGCAGGCAAACTTCCGGACGATGTGACGCCGGAGACGTTTGCCGTCTATGCCGGCGTGCTGCCGGAAGACAAATACAAACTCGTTAAGGCATTCCAGAAGAGCGGCCATACGGTGGGCATGTGCGGCGACGGCGCCAACGACGCGCCGGCGCTGCGCCAGGCGCAAATGGGCATCGCAGTCTCGACGGCAACCGACGTGGCGAAATCCGCCGCCGGCATTGTGCTGACCAGGGCCGGGCTGGAAGGCGTGGTCGCAGCGGTCAAGGAGGGCCGGATCACATTCCAGCGCATCCTGACCTACACGCTCAACTCAGTGACCAAGAAGATCGTGACCGGGTCGCTGCTCGCTGTAGGACTGCTCATGACGGGGCACGCAGTCCTCACCCCCCTGTTGATGGTCATCCTGCTGATCGCAGGCGATTTCCTGGCCATGTCACTCACCACCGACAACGTTCGGCCCTCTCCGGCACCGAACGCTTGGCGGATCGGCGGCCTCACGATCGCTGGCACGGTCATGGGCGCCTGCCTGCTGTTGTTCTGCACGGGGGCGCTGGCTATCGGGAGGTATGCTCTGGGCCTCGATACTGGGCAGGTAAGGACGCTGACGTTCATTGCCGTCGTGTTTGGCAGCCAGGCGATGATCTACGCGATCCGGGAACGCAAGCGCCTGTGGAGTTCACGCCCGAGCACCTGGCTTCTCGCCTCCTCACTCGCTGACATATCGATTGCCTCGGTTCTGGCCGTCGCTGGCTTCGCCATGACACCGCTTTCGCCCCTGATCGTGGGGGGAGTGCTGGCCGCCGCAGTCGTCCTGGCCCTGGTGCTCGACCTGGTGAAGACCCCGGTCTTCGCCCGTCTGGATATCGCGTGACCTGACCTCCCGCTTCAATAGGCCATCGGCCCCGCGCCAGCGCTGATCGCGGTGCCCGCATCGCCACGGACGATGGCGGTCAGGTCCGTCAGCGCGCCGATATGCGCCGTCCGTCCGGTGGCGGTTGCGAACGCCGCGGCCGCCTGCGCCTTCGGTCCCATCGAGCCGGCGGGCAGCGCCAGGCGCAGGATCGCATCCGGTGTCGCGCTGCGGATCGCGCGCGCGTCCGGCGTGCCCCAGTCCAGGAACACCGCATCGGCGTCGGTGGCCAGCACCAGCAGGTCGGCGTCCAACGCGCGCGCCAGCAGCGCCGAGCAGAAATCCTTGTCGATCACCGCCTCGACCCCGGACAGCCGGCCCTGGGCGTCGCGGGCGGTGGGGATGCCGCCGCCGCCGGCCGCGATGACGATGGCGCCCTGGTCGAGCAGCCATCCGATCGGCTGCAACCCGAGGATGCGGCGCGGCTGCGGTGAGGCGACGACGCGGCGCTGCCGGCCGCCATCGCTGCGGAACGCCCAGCCCCGCGCGGCCGCCAGGGCAGCGGCATCGGCGTCGTCATAGCCGGGGCCGATGAACTTGGTGGGCGCCAGGAAGGCGGGATCGGCCGGATCGACCTCGACCATGGTCAGCAGCGTCGCCAGCGCCGCCTCGGCGGGCAGCAGGTTGCGCAGCTCCTGCTCGATCATGTAGCCGATCTGGCCTTCGGTCTCCGCACCCAGCACGTCCAGCGGCGTGATCTCGCCTCCTGTGGCGGCAATGGTAGCGGCGGCTTGCAACGCCAGCAGGCCCACCTGCGGGCCGTTGCCGTGGGTGACAACCAGTTGGTTGCCGGGCAGGATCGCCACCAGCGCGCGGGCGGCATCGGCGACGTTCCGCCGTTGCCGCGCCATGGTCGGCGGCTCGCCGCGCCTGAGCAGGGCGTTGCCGCCGAGGGCCACGACGATGCGCATGGCTCAGTCCCCCAGCGTCGCGACCAGGATCGCCTTGATCGTGTGCAGGCGGTTTTCGGCCTGCTCGAAGGCGATGTTGGCGTCGGACTCGAACACGTCTTCAGTCACCTCGATGCCGTCGAGGCCGAACTGGGCGTGGATGTCCTGGCCGACCTTGGTTTCCAGGTTGTGGTACGACGGCAGGCAGTGCATGAATTTCACGCGCGGATTGCCGCTGGCCGCGAGCAGCGCCGCATTGACCTGGAACGGAGTCAGCAGGCGGATGCGCTCCGCCCACACCTCCTTCGCCTCGCCCATCGACACCCAGATGTCGGTGTGGATGAAATCGACGCCGGCCACCGCCGCGACCGGATCGTCGGTCACCGTCAGGGTAGCGCCGTACCTCTTCTCCAGCTCCCGCGCGATGGCTAGGTACTCGGGCGAGGGCCACATCTCGCGCGGCCCGGCGATGCGCACGTCCATGCCCATCAGGCAGCCGACGATCATCAGCGAATGGCCCATGTTGGAGCGGGTGTCGCCGACATAGGCGTATTTGATCTGGTGCACCGGCTTGTCGGCGTGCTCGCGCATGGTCATCACGTCGGCCAGCATCTGCGTCGGGTGGTACTCGTCGGTCAGGCCGTTATAGACCGGCACGCCGGCGAACTTTGCCAGCGTCTCGACCGCGTGCTGCGAGGCGCCGCGATACTCGATGGCGTCGAACATGCGCCCCAGCACCCGCGCGGTGTCCTTCACCGATTCCTTATGGCCCATCTGCGAACCTGAAGAATCGAGATAGGTCACATGCGCGCCCTGGTCGTGGCAGGCGACCTCGAACGCGCAGCGGGTGCGCGTCGAGGTCTTCTCGAAGATCAGCACGATCTGCTTGCCGCGCAACGAGGGCTGCTCGGTGCGGTCGTAGCGCGCGCGCTTGAGGTCGCGCGCGAGGTCGAGCGCGTACTGGAACTCCCGCTGGGTGTAGTCCTGCACCGTCAGCAGCGAGCGGTTGCGAAGGTTGAATGCCATGTTGGGTGTTCCTGTGTACGCTGAAGAAAATCCTGCGGGATGCCGTCTAAGCAAGGCCATGGGCTTTGCCCCTGAACCCCAGCAAAGGCGGAGCCTTTGCAATCCTTTTGTCTTAAGTAACGGGGTTTGGGGCCTGGGGCCCCAATGGGTCGAGGGCGACGCCCTCGCCTGCCTTTTCCAGCAGCCCGTCAGGCCTCGATCGGGTCGCGCAGGATCGGGCAGGTCATGCAATGGCCGCCGCCGCGTCCGCGTCCGAGTTCGCTGCCACGGACGGTGATGACCTCGACGCCGGCCTTGCGCAGCCGAGTATTGGTGAAGGTGTTGCGGTCGTAGGCCACCACCACGCCGGGGGCGAGGGCGACCACGTTGTTGCCGTCGTCCCACTGCTCGCGCTCCCGCTCATAGCTGTCGCCGCCGGTGCTCACCACGCGCAGCCGCGCGAGACCCAGCGCCTCGGCCGCGACACCGGTGCCGTCGGCGTTCAGGAACGGCTGGCTCTCGACACGGTAGTCGACATCGTCATGCGCGTCGGTCGGGCGCAGGCTGTAGCATTTGATCTGGCCGACCACCTCCAGCGAGGCGTTGGCGAGGTCGCGGTCGCACAGCGTGAACACGGTGTCCAGGTGCATGGTCGCGCGCGCCTTCGGCATCTGGCAGGCGACGACGCGGGTGGCGGCGCCCTGGCGGAACAACGAGCGGGCCAGCAGGCTGACCGCCTGCGGGGTCGAGCGCTCGCCCATGCCGATGAACACGGTGCCGCGCCCGACCGGCATCACGTCGCCGCCCTCGATGGTGGCCGGGCCGTGGTCCTCGTCCACGTCGCCCCACCAGGTCTTGAACTGGCCGCCGGCAAACTCCGGGTGGAAGCGGTAGATCGCCGCCACCAGCAGCGATTCCGGACGGCGCGCGGGCCAGTACATCGAGCCCACCGCGACGCCGCCGTAGATCCAGCAGGAGTTGTCGCGGGTAAACAGCGTGTTCGGCAACGGCGGGATGACGAAGTCATGCGGCGCCAGCCAGGCGCCCATCATGCCCACCGGCGCGAACGGCAGCTCGGCCCGCGCGATGCCGCCGATCAGGTGTTCGGCAAGCCGGGCGCTCGGCATCTCGTCCAGCCAGACGCGTAGCTCGGCAAGCATGCCGTGGCCGACGATGGTGGCCCGGATCCGCCGGTCGAGCACCCAGGCACGGCCTGCGGCATCGTCGAGCACGGCGGCCAGCAGATCGTGGAACTCCAGCACCTCGACGCCGCGCTCGCGCATTTTGTTGACGAAGTTGAAGTGCTCGACTTCCGCCTCCTGCACCCAGATCACGTCGTCGAACAGCAGGGCATGGCAGTTGTCGGGGGTGAGGCGGCGGTGCGCCAGGCCGGGGCGGCACACCATCACGGTGCGCAGCACGCCGGCCTCTGAATGGACGCCGAATTGACGCATGGGAATGTCCTTCGATGTGTGCTCGCCAAGGCGGGATCAGAACGGGCTGATCGCCCCGGTCGCGATTAGCCAGATGGCCAGTGCCGCGAGGCCCACGATGATGGCGGCTATGATGGCATCGGTTCTCACGAACCACGGCAGCCGGGCCTCGTGCCGGGCCAGCGCATAGACGGCAATGCCGGGCAGGAACAGGATCGCGGTCATAAGCATGAACGCCGGGCCGGCGGCATACAGCAGCCACACGGCATAGACGGTCGCGAGCAACCCGATCGCCATATCCTTGCCGCGGCCGCGTTCGCCCGGCTGGTAGGTCTCGCCGGTGATGGTCAGCTTGAGCGCGTAGGCGCCCGACAGCAGGTACGGCGGCAGGATGGCGACCGAGGCGATCGAGTAAAAGAACTGGTAGGCGCTGTTGGACAGCAGGCTGACCACCAGGAACACCTGGATCAGGCCGTTGGTCACCCATAGCGAGTTGACCGGCGATCCGGCCGCGTTGGTGCGGGCGAACCAGCGCGGAAAGATGCCGTCCTTGCCGCAGGCGAACGGGATTTCGGCGGTCAGCAGGGTCCAGGCCAGGAACGCGCCGCCGACCGAGATCACCAGACCGATGTTGATGAGAGCCGCCCCCCAGGCGCCGACCAGCGGCTCGAACACGCCGGCCATGGCCGGCACCTTCAGCCCCGCAAGCTCTTTCTGCGACAGGATGCCGGTGGCCAGCAGCGAGGCCAGGATGTAAATGCCGAGCACGCCCACGA
Organism: Rhodospirillales bacterium; assembly: GCA_043746535.1. Classification (GTDB taxonomy): domain Bacteria; phylum Pseudomonadota; class Alphaproteobacteria; order Acetobacterales; family Acetobacteraceae; genus CAVRQM01. Next base: position 12,978 of record JAYTQW010000054.1, on the reverse strand, counting down.
AGCCGATCACCGTGGCGCGGCCGATGTCGCGGCGCGATGCCGCGCGAGCCGAATAGACGCTGGCGCCCTCAATGCCGATAAACACCCAGAGTGTCACCAGCATGGTGCTTTTCACCTGGTGCAGCACGCTGCCCAGCCCGTCGATGCCGGCGGCGTGGTTGCTGGCGCCCCAGAAGTTGAAGGTGAACTTGTTCCAGTTGAACGCCACGATGGCCACCAGGAAGAACAGCAGCAGCGGCACCAGCTTGGCGATGGTGGTAATGACGTTGACGAATGCCGCGTCCTTCACCCCGCGGAGCACCAGCGTGTGGACCAGCCAGAGGCCGACCGAGGCGCCGATGATCGAGGCGATGTTGTTGCCGGCGCCGAATGCCGGCACGAAATAGGACAAGGCGCCGAAGATCGCCACTGCATAGGCGACATTGCCCAGCCAGCCGCTGATCCAGTAGCCCCAGGCGCTGTTGAAGCCGATGAAGTCGCCGAACCCGGCGCGGGCATAGGCGTACGGCCCGGTGTTAAGCGCCGGCTTGCGGAGGGCCAGGCCCTGATAGACGAAGGCCAGCGCCAGCATGCCGATGCCGGTGATGGTCCAGCCCAGGACGATCGCGCCGGGGGCGGCGGCGGCCGACAGGTCGTGCGGCAGGTTGAACACGCCGCCGCCGACCATGGAGCCGGCCACGAGCGCCACCAGCGGGATCAAGGTCAGCTTGTTGCCTGGCCGGGCGGGAGCGGCCACGGGGGCAGCGGGCGCAAGGGTGGCGGACATCGGATCATCCTTCATTGTGCACAAAGTTGCTTGTGCCTGAGCCCGGGTTGAACCTTGGATCGGTGGCGTGCGGACGGATGCAACCCTGTCTCATCCAGGCGGGCGCGTCGCGCATTGATCGGGATCAAGCGGCCGCACTTCCCCTCGACTCTCGCCGAGGCGTTGAGCCTATCCCCAGGCCAGGTATAGCCCCACATCGCCGGGAAATCCGCCCGGAAAGCTCAGCACGCGCGCCGAGCACCGGAACCCGCGCGGGCGCAGGTCGCGGTCCCAGTTGCGGTAGATCTCGGCCGCCTCGCCGCGCAGCGTCGCGGGCCAGCCAGCCTCGGCGGCGTTGATCGCCCGCCCGCGATCGGCGCACAGGTCGCTTGGGAAGGTCAGCAACAGGAACTCCATGTCGCCATGGACTGCGGCCTGTCGGGCGCCCGCCAGCATCGTGCTCCAGATCGGGCCGTCGATATGCGTCTCGATCAGCTCCTTGATGCGCAGATCGGCTTGGTTGGCCAGGACGCCTTTGGCTTCCATCGCCTGACGGATCTTACCGGCGCGAAAGTCGTCTTCGAGGGCCCGGAAGATCTCCGCCGAGGGCATGCCGGTGGGCCGCGGGCCGGCGCCGGAGGCCGCCTCCGGCGCAGTGCCCGGCAAGGCGGGAACGATCGGGGGCGAAACCGGTGCTCGCGCCAAGCCGGCTATTGTCCTGAGCAAGTCGAAACGGCTGACGATGCCTACGACGTGGCCATCGCGCAGCACCGGGACGCGCTTTATGTGCCGCGATGTCAGCAACTCGGCGATATCGGCCACCTCGGCCGCCTCGATGATCGTCACCGCCGGCGCCGTCATCACGTCGCCTGCGCTGCGCTCGGTCGAGCGCAGCGTCGCCAGGAACTCTGGGCTGAGCGTCTCACCGTCAGCCAGCAGCGAGAGCCACCAGTCGCGCCGGGCGCTGTCCTGGCTGGCGTGGCTAGGGCCGATCAGGTCGCCCTCGCTCACCATGCCCGCGAGCGCGCCGTCGGCGCCGATCACCGGCACGGCGCTGATGCCATGCTGCAGCAACACGCGCGCGACCTGCTCGATGCGGTCGCCGGGCAGCACTGATATCACCTGCGTCGTCATCACATCCGCCGCGTGTAGTGGAGCAGGCTGGGTCATGGTGGCGTCTTCTTTCATTGCTAACAGCGTCAGGCTCAAGGCCAGTCCGATGACTTATCGAGAGTGGGCGGTGCCGCTCGTGGCCGGCTTGATCTGGCGCAATGGTTGCGCGGCGCCGCTCAAGAATGCAGGTGACGCAGGGCGGCCAAATCGCGCAGGCGGATCTGCCTGCTGCTCGGCCGATCGATGATCGCATCGCGCTCCAGCAGCGAAAGCGTGCGTGACACGGTCTCGATGGTCAGGCTCAAATAATCCGCCATGTCCTGCCGCGTCATCGCCAGGGTGATGGTGCTGTCGCCAGGGAAATGCCGCGCCCACTCTATCAGGAACGCCGCCACCCGCTCGACCGCGCCACGACGGCCGAGCAACTGCGCATGGTCCTGTGCCCGGGCCATGCCATGCATGGCGTAGGACAGCAGGCGCTGCGACAGCGCGCCATCGGCCGCAGCCAGTTCATTCAGGCCACGACGGCGATATACGGTCAGGGTGCAGTCGGACACGGCCTCTGCCGAGAGCCGGTAATGCGGCTCCGCCTCCAGGCCGAACACGTCGCCGGCGACGTAGAATGCGTCGATCTGCCGCCGCCCGTCGGCCAGGAACTTGCAGGTCCGCACGACCCCGGACCGCACGCCGAAGTAGGTGTCCGCCTTGTCGCCCTCACTATAGATCTCGCGGTCCTGCCCGAATTGCGCGACCTGTCGCGCCGCCACCGGGCAACCCTCATGCCCGGCTCCACGCGCCGCCGCCATGGCCAGCGAGGGATGCCCGGCAAAGGCCGCGACAGGCAGGGCAGCAAGGCGATCCGCTGTGGTGGCAAATTGTGTCGACATCGCGAACTCCGCTGATCGGTGAGTATGCGCCGACAGTAGGAGCCCCCATGCCGGGCCGGTATTGGGTCATTCTCTTAGGGGATCCACGTAGATGGCCGCGTCCGCGAACCCAGGCCCCGGCGTTCAGGCCCGGTGTCAGGCCGCGTCGGAGCGGCGCAGGACATCCTGAATGCACTCGGTCAAGGTTCCGTCTAGCAGCGGCTTCTCGACCACATGGCGGACGCCGCCCGCCGCCGCCCGCCGGCGCAGCGCCGAGGTGGCGTGATCGGTGATCAGGATGACCGGCAGTCGGCGGCCTTGCGCCCGCAGCCGGGCCAATGTCGCCAAGCCGTCGGTTGCCGGCGGGTGGTGGTCCAGAACCAGGCAACGCGCCTGCCACAGGCCCGGATGGCGCATCAGGTCGATGGCGCTGCCGCATGTCTCGACCCTCAGACCATCCAGCTCCAGCGCAAACTTCAACGAGTCGCGAACGGCCCGGTCTTGGTCAACGATGAAGACGAGTTGCGGTACCTCCGCCATGCGCTTGCGTTCGCCAAGTTGTCAGGGGCGGCAGCATAGAGGCATCCCCCAGCGGCGGTTTGATATGGCGCAACCGATGCCGGGGACATCGGCGCCACGATCACCGCGCCGATGTCAGCCCCGCGCCGATGGCCATGCGCACCAGTTCCGACAGGCTGCCGGCGTTCATCTTGGCCATCAACGCGGCGCGATGCACCTCGACTGTCCGGGCGCTGATCTTCAGGTCACAGGCCATAGCCTTATTGGCGTCGCCAGCCAGCAGGCCCTGCAACACCTCCCCTTCCCGCTGCGTCAACGATGCAAGCCGAACATGGATCCGCGCCAACTCGGCATCGCGCTGGCCGACCTGCCGATAGCGCGCCATCGCCACCCGGATGGCGGCCAGCAGGACGTCGTCGTCGAATGGCTTCTCGATGAAATCGACCGCCCCCGCCTTCATGGCCTCGACCGCCAGCCGCACGTCGCCATGCCCGGTCATGATGATGACCGGCCAGTCGATCCGGAGCGCGTTCAGACGGCGCAGCAATTCCAGCCCATCGAGGCCGGGCATGCGGATGTCGCTGACGACGCAGCCCGGTTGCAGGCCGGGCAGCGCGGCGAGGAAGGCGACGGCGGATTCATGGGTGCGGATGGCCAGCCCGGCGGCACTCAGCGAGAACGCCAGCGAATGCCGGACGGCATTGTCGTCGTCGATCAGGTGAATGACCGCTTCAGCCGCCATCGGCGCGGTCCTCGCCGCCGGGGCAGGTCGGCAATACCATCCGGAACACCGTGCCGCCGCCCGGATTGGGCTCGGCCCAGAGCCGCCCGCCATGCGCCTCGACGATGGTCTGCGAGATGGACAGGCCCACTCCCATGCCCTGCCGCTTGGTGCTGACGAACGGCTTGAACAACTGCCCCGCCATCTCGGCCGCGATCCCGCAGCCGGTGTCAGCGAGGCCGACCTCGACGCGCTCGCGGTCCAGCGCGCTGGTGGAGACGACGAGATCGCGCACCGCCGTCTCGTGCATTGCCTCGACCGCGTTGCGGATCAGGTTGAACAGCACCTGCTGGATCTGGATCTTGTCGGCGAACACGGTGGTCGCGCGCGGGTCGAAGGCGAATGCCACGCGGACGCCCGTTTCCTTGATGCCAACCAGCGCCAGCGCGCTCGCCTCCTCAATCAGCTTCACCAGGTTCTCGCTTTGGCGTTCGCTTTCGCCGCGGGCGACGAAGTCGCGCAGGTGGCGGATGATCTGGCCGGCGCGCAACGCCTGCTCGGCGGCCAGGGCCATCGCCGCGCGCGCCTTCGGGATCGCGTCGCCGCCGCCGTCCGCCAGCAGGCGTTGCGCGCCCTTGAGGTAGTTGGCGACCGCCGACAGCGGTTGGTTCAGCTCATGCGCCAGCGTCGAGGCCATCTCGCCCAGGGCGGTGAACCGGGACATGTGGATCAGCTCGGCCTGCAGCTCCTGCAGGCGCTTCTGGGTCTGCTGGCGCTCCGTCAGGTCGCGCACGAACCCGGTGAAGAACCGGCGTTGCCCGGATCGCGCCTCGCCCACCGACAACTCCATCGGGAAGGTGGAGCCATCCTTGCGCAGGCCCACGATCAGACGGCCGATGCCGATGATCCGCCGTTCGCCGGTGGTGAGATAGCGGCTCAGGTAGCCGTCATGCTGCGCGCTGTACGGCGGCGGCATCAGGCGGCTGACGTTTTTGCCGATCACCTCGCCGGCGGCATAGCCGAACAGGCGCTCGGCGGTGGCGCTGAAGGACTGCATGACGCCCTGCGGGTCGATGATGATCATCGCATCGGGGACGGTGTCCAGCACGGATTGCAGATGCGCCTCACGTTCGGCCAGGGCGCCCTGCGCGCGCTTGGTGGCGGTGATGTCGCGGGCGACCTTCGAGGCGCCGACCAGGCGCCCGGCCGCGTCCCAGAGCGGCGACGCCGTGAGCGACACATCGATGATCTCGCCGTCCTTGCGGCGGCGCTGGGTCTCGAAATGCTCGATGCGTTCGCCGCGTCGCAGGCGTTCCAGGATCGCGGCCTCCTCGCCAGGCCGGTCCGGCGGCAGCAGCATGGCGATCGGGCGGCCCACGGCCTCGTCGGCGGCATAGCCGAAGGTCGCCTCCGCGCCCTGGTTCCAGTGCGTGATGACCCCATCAAGGGTCTTGCCCACGATCGCGTCGCCGGAGGATGCCAGGATCGCGGCCAGACGGCCGACGGTGGTCTCGGCGGTGCCGCGCGGCAGGCTCTCGATGAGAATGCCGCGCAGCATGGCTGATCCTGGCGAGCCGCCGCACCGCCCGCCACGCATCCGCCGCCATTGGCTGGCGCCATCCTTCGACAGCGTGCGGAACTCGGCGTCGAGCGTGTCGCCATCGCGGCCGCTGTTCAGCAACGCCAGGTCGAACCGCCGCCTATCCTCCGGGTGGACGCGTTCGAGCAACGCCGCGTACGCCAACTCGCCCGGCGGCTCGTCTGGCGGCGCGCCGATCAGCCGGCGCGAGGCTGGCGATAGGTGCAGGACGCCGCCGGCCACATCCCAACGCCAAACCCCCAGGGCCGCAGCGCCCGTCGCCAGCCAAGCTTCTTCAGGGTTTCCCCATGCGCTCGCTGCAAGGTCACCCTCCGGCATGGCCATCCTGTCTCCACATTCTCGCTTGCCTGGCATTATAGCACGCCCGGACCGATCCCGCCGCCCTGGGATGCGCTGGCCGCCGCGGCCGCCCGGCAACGCGCGCGACTCAATGCGCACTGACCGTGTATTTTTTGGAAAGCATCAGGAAGTGTGGAGCATTTACGCCGCGCCAGCTTGAGACGCCTCGTTTCCATTATCGTTGGCAAGCCCCGAATACCAGTGCTCGAGCAACAGCCGCAGCGTGCCATCGAGTGTTCGCGTTCGGGCTGCAGCAGCAGGTGCGCGCCGCGCTTGATCCATTGCATGACCGTGTTGCACAGATTGGCTGGCGGCCGCAGTCCGGCCGTCTCGTCGGTCACGTCCGTCAACGTGTTTCTCCCGCACTTTGCGTGGATCATGACGGGGGTGGACCGATAGTAGCCAGTGCTGGTTGTGCTCCCCATTGCACTGGCCATGACAGATATCTTTCCCATGCCGGGCTGCCGCGTCGAGGCGATCACGGTGGACGGCCCGGACCTCCTCCATGTCGACATATGCGGCACCCGATCTGGCGGCTGCTGCCCGGCCTGCGGGCGTGCGAGTCGTGCCGTCCACAGCCGCTATCGTCGGCACCCGGCTGACCTGCCCTCGATTGGACGACGGGTCCATGTCGGGATACGGATCAGACGTTTCTACTGCCGCAACGCTGATTGTGGCCGTCAGACCTTTGCCGAACGCTTGCCCGACTTGGTCAAGCCCCACGCACGCCGGACATGCCGGTTGGCCGAAACCCAGGGCCGGGTCGGGGTAGCGCTCGGCGGCGAGGCTGGGGCGGGCTTGCTGCGCTGGCTGGCCATGCCGACGGGCGCCGACACGGTGCTGCGCCTGGTCCGACGCCTGCCGCTGCCGGAGCAGGACGTACTACGCATCGTTGGCATCGACGATTGGGCGCTGTGCAAGGGCCGGACGTATGGGACCATCGTGGTGGACATGGAACGCCGTCGCGTGGCCGACCTGCTGCCGGACCGCTCGGCCGCGACGGTTGCGGACTGGCTGCAGCAACGGCCAGGGATCGAGATCGTGGCCCGTGACCGCTCGACCGAATACGCCCGCGCTGCCGCCATCGGCGCGCCCAAGGCGGTGCAAGTGGCCGACCGCTGGCATTTGCTGGCCAACATGCGCCAGGCCCTTGAGCGATGGCTGCACACGACCCACGCCCGGCTCCGGCGCTTGCCGGTGCAGGCGGCCGAGGCAAAAGCCTCGCCGGTCCCACCCGGCCGCAAGCAGGCGTTCCGGCGCAATGGGTCCGAGCGGGCCGCGAGATTGGACAGTCAAATGCGGTGGAAGGGCCGGTACGACGAAGTCCAGCGCCGGCATCGGGTAGGCGAGCCGTTGATGGCCATTGCGCGGGCTATGGGCCTTGCCCGCTCAACAGTTCGCAAGTTCGCCTATGCCGAAGGCTTCCCGGCCCGCCTTCCGCGTGGGCCAGGTCCGAGCACCCTTGACTCTTACCTGCCTCACCTGGAGCGGAGGCTGGCCGAAGGGTGCGAGAACGGCGTTGCCCTTTGGCGCGAGCTGCGCGGTTTGGGCTACCTGAACGGCAGCAAGCAGGTCCACCGCTGGCTGGCCGAGCGACGGACCGTGCCGGCCAAGGTCGGGCGGCCGCGCAAGGAAAGCTTGCACGACGTTCAAACCGCTGCAATGCGCGGCAAAGGGCCGCCCCTGCCACCTCCACGGCAACTTGCCTGGCTGCTGGTCCAGCCCGTCGCAGCACTGAGCGCAACCGACGTTGCTGTGGTGTCCCGCGTTGAGCAGGACGCCGAAGCCACGGCGGTGGCAGGGCTGGCACGACGGTTCACCGCGCTTGTGCGTGCTTGCGGCGTCAAGGGCCGGCGGGCCGGCAATGCTCCAGCCGAGCCTGTGGCGGAGTTGAACATTTGGCTGACCCAGGCCCGTGCGTGCAGCATCTCCGCAATCGAGACCTTTGCTGCCGGGCTAGAGCAAGACGGCACCGCGGTGCGCGCCGCGCTTACCGAACCCTGGAGCAGCGGACAGGCCGAGGGTCAGGTCAACCGCCTCAAGCTGGTTAGAGCGGGATGCTTTTGGTTTGAATCGGGAGGGGAGGATTTCCGACGCGGTAGAAATCTGATTCAAATGACCGGCCGGTTGGAGGTCGGCGCTGATGCCCAAACCCTACTCTATGGATTTACGGAACCGCGCGGTGACCCGCGTCATGGCTGGCGAAACGGTGCGCTCAGTCGCGGCCGTTCTGGATGTCAGCGTGGCAAGCGTCGTGAAGTGGTCGCAACGGTTTCGCCGGACCGGCAGTGCGGCACCTGGTCCGATGCACGGCCATCGGCCGCGGGTTTTGCTGCCGCATCGGGACTGGCTGATCGCGCGCACAGCGAATGATCAGCCCTTCACCCTACGCCGTCTGCAAGCCGAGTTGGCCGAGCGTGGCGTAGCAGTCGATTACCGGACCGTGTGGGCCTTTGTGCATACCGAAGGCCTCAGCTTCAAAAAAAAGCGTGCTGCCCAGCGAGCAGTCCCGGCCTGATATCGCCCGCAAGCGTGCCTTCTGGAAGAAGCATCAGGCCAGCGTCGACCCGCGCCGGCTGGTTTTCATCGACGGTTGAGCTCCGAAGGAGATCGACGGGACCAAGACCAACATGGCGCCGCGGCGAGGCTGGGCCCCGCGCGGCCAGAGGCTCGACGCAAAAGTGCCGTATGGACACTGGAAGACAATGACCTTTCTGGCGGCGCTACGCTGCGACCGGATTGACGCGCCGTATGTGTTCGACGGACCGATCAACGCACAAAGCTTTCTGGCTTATGTGAACCACCAACTCGTGCCAACCTTGAAGCCGCGCGACATCGTCGTCCTCGACAACCTCGGCAGTCATAAGGGGGCAGCGGTTCGCGCCGCGATCCGTGCCACAGGGGCCAGGCTCGTGTTCCTGCCGCCCTACAGCCCCGACCTGAACCCAATCGAGCAGGTGTTCGCCAAGCTCAAGCATCTCATGCGCAAAGCCGCCGAACGAACCGTCGACGCCACCTGGAAACGCAGCGGCGAGCTGCTCGACCACTTCAAGCCAGATGAGTGCGCCCGATACCTCCAGAACTCCGGATACGCTTCAAGCTAAACGCATCACGCTCTAGCCGTGCCGGCGAACGTGACACTGCTGCGCCTGCCGCCATACGCGCCGGAGCTGAACACCAGTGGAACGGGTGTGGCTGTATCTGCGCGAGCGGCACCTCTCGCATCGCGTCCACGACGGCTACACCGCAATCCTCGACGCCGTGTGCCATGCCTGGCGCCAGCTCACGCCCGAAAGGCTGCGCTCACTGTGCGGATACCCCTGGCTCGCACAGGTCAGGATGGAGACTCGTTGGTATTACTGCATCGCATGGCCGAGCGTAACCGGCATCACGTCCTGATCATGCCGCCGTCGACATACAGCGTTTGGCCGGTGATGAACGTGGCGTCGTCGCTGGTCAGGAACGACAGCGCGCCCACCAGGTCGTCCGGCTCCTCCGGCCGCTTGATGGCCTGCAGGTTGGCCACGAAGCGGAACTGATCGAGGCCGGACAGTTCCTTCGGCTCATCCGTGCGCCCGGTGGTGCCGGGCGTGCGGGTGAGGCTGGGTGCGATGGCGTTCACCGTCACACCGTCCGGCGCCAGTTCCGTGGCCAACGCGCGCGTCAGGCCAATTACGCCGCCTTTGCTCGCGATGTAGTGGGCGTAGTCGCTCAACACCATGCCGAAGGTGTTCGATGCCATGCTGACCACACGGCCCCAGCGGCGCTCGCGCATTCCCGGCGTGAAGCCCTGGCACATGAGGAACACCGCATCGAGGTTGACGCTCATCACACGGCGCCAATCGGCGAAGCTCATGGCCGCAAACGGTTGTGCCGGATAGATGCCGGCATTGTTGACCAGGATGTCGCAGCGACCGAACGCGGCGTCGACCTGGCGAACCAGGCCGGCCACCGACTCCGGCGAGGAGACATCGCACAGGCACGCCATGGCCCGCCGGCCAGCCTGCTCGACCATGGCCACCGTCGCCTCCGCCAGCTGCCGGTCGGCGATGACGATGTCCACCCCGTCCAGTGCGAGCCGCTGAGCGAACGCCTGACCAATCCCGCCCGCAGCCCCGGTGATGACGGCAACCTTGCCCGAATGTCCTCGTGCCATTGCATGAATTCCGTTGCTAGAGCGTCCGTCGGATGAGGATGCTCGCCAAAACAAACATCCAGAGTGCAAGCCGTGCGTCCATCGGCACGGATTGCGCCCTGTGTCAGGCCGAGGCGTCGGCCAACGCGGCCTTGCGCATCGCCGCCAGCGTGGCGTCGACCGCTTTCAGGTAGTCGGCCTCCATCGACCTGGCGTAGTCCCGCTCCTGCTCGCTGCCCGCTGCGACGCCTTCGAGCGTGAGGTGGTAGGAGAACCGCAATTCGAGTTCGCCGGACGCATCCTCCTCGATCTCGTTCAGGATGGTGCCGCGCACCGAACCGCTCAGCCGCTCGAACGTGACCCGGGTCTGCGGCTCCAACGTGATGAGTTCGCGCATCGTCTCGCCGCGCAGCGATATCTCGCGCACGAACTGAAGCTCCGAGCGCCGCTCGACCACCTCGCATTGCGTGATTGCCGGCACGAACGGCAGCGCGTTGTTCGCCTTCATGGTGAGGCCTTGCCACACCTTGGCGCGGGTCAGCGCCGGTTGTCCGGCCTCGTTGACCGGAACGGCCTTGGACACGTCGATCATCAAGCTTGCTCCTGCATGTTACGCGGCCGCCGAAGTGCCTGCCATGGCGGTCGAGCGGTACCAGTCGTTGAGTTCGCCGCAGGTGCCGAACCAGACCTGCTCATGCGACCTCAGATGGGCAAAGGCCCGGCGCAGATGCTTCACCCGGAACGCATGGCCGGAGATGAACGGGTGCAGCGAGATCGGCATCACGCGCGGGATCGCCGCGCCCTCCTCGTACAGCACGTCGAACTGGTCCATGATGACCTCCGCGAACTCCGGCGCGGTCAGGCCCTTGCCCAGGATGCCGGGCACATCGTTCAGCTCCAGCGTATACGGCATCGAGATCAGCGAGCCGCCGGCGACGTTCATCGCGAATGGCTGGTCGTCGCAGGCGTAGTCGCAGACAAACTGCACCCCCGCCTCCGCCAGCAGGTCCGGGGTGCCGAACGTCTCCGCGAGGTGAGAGCCGAGCCAGCCTTTCGGCCGTCGTCCAGTCGCCTCGGCGATGGTTGCAAGCGAGGACTGGATCACGGCCAGGGCGTCGCTTTCGGACATCCCGTTCAGGATGCTGGATGCGGTGTGGCCCTGGGCGATCCACTCCCAGCCGCGCTGCTCGCCGGCAGCGATCAGCTCCGGGTATTCGTGGCACACGTCGGCGTGCAGGTTGGCGCTGGCGCGGATGCCGGCGGCGTCGAGCATGTCGAACAGCCGCCACATGCCGACCCGGGCGCCATAATCGCGCCAGCCATAGTTCAGGATATCCGGCACCATGTGCTGGGTGCCGGGATAGACCGCGTGCGCGGGGCTGGGTCGGTCGAGCGGAAAATGCTCGACATTGACATAGACCACGACGGCGACACGCGCCTTTCCGGGAAGGCTGAAACCGCGCTCGCGGGTGATCGGATGGTATGGGTAGCGTGGGGACTGCGTCAGCTTCCGGTCGATCTTGCTCATGACACGAAAATCCTTCCCATGACGGCTTGCAGTTCTGGATCGCTGGTCGACAGCAGGCCATCATTGCCCTCGACCCACTGGAAGCTGTGTTTCAGCCGGGCAATGCGCCAGCCCTGTGGCGTGCGCGTGTAGGCGTTCTCGTACCAGCCATACTGCGCGTTCTCGCTGCCGCCACGGTCGCTCGGTCGATGATGGCGCGAGACATGGTAGAGGACGCTGCTTGCGGCATCGCCGTCCACCGTGACGACGTGGTTGGAATACTGGTGATGCACCTTGCAGGGTGTCAGGATCAGCCGGGCGAACTCGGTCCACAGGTCGGCGTCCACCATCACCGGCGCCTGCCCGGTCAGGTCGTGGAAATCGACATGGATGCGGTCGAGGAAGGTAGCGCGGTACATCGGCCAGTCATGCAGGTCGAGGGCGCGCCCGAATCGCAGCATCAGGTCGTCGATCTGGGTCCGGTCCCACAAGGCGCCCAGCGCGTCCTGGCTCACGGCAACCTCCTTCCGCGATGGTTCCGACAATGGGCGCGGGTCGCCCTCGCCGCCGAACACCGCCTGCAACGGGGCCAGGACGTCCGGGCGGGTCACGTCGATCAGTGCGGCATTGCCCTCGCACCACTGGATCGATTGGCGCAACCGGCGGATGCGCCAGGCCTCGCCGTCGCGGATCAGTTCGGCCTCGTACCAGCCGAGTTGGCGATAATCGGCGCCGCCACGGTCGCCGGCGCGGTGATGGCTGGCGACCATGTAGAACACGCCTGTCGCGCGGTCGCCATCGAGGTCGATGCGCTGGTTGGTGCTCTGATGATGGGCGCGGATGGGGTCGAGGCAGGCCGCGGCGAAGCGGGTCCAGTCGTCGGCAGAGACGATGCGTGGAGGCGCTCCGGTCAGGTCGGAGAAGTCGATATACACAGGATCGGTCAGGCACTTCCGATATAGCGGCCAGTCGCATAGGTCGAGCGCCCGGCCGAAGCTGAACATGGTGTCGCGGATTGCCTCACGGTCGAGCAATGCCTGTAGGCTGGGCGCCGAGCCGTTCATGCCGCGTAGCCGAGGAAGCCGCGCGCCCGCGCCGCCTCGGGCCATGACTCGCATTGCGAGCCGGTCAGCTGCGTGCGCAGGCAAAGCTGGGTTTCGCACCGGCACCGCCGCACCTCGGCCATCGTGCCGCCGCTGGCCTTGTTCAGCCAATCGGGGTCGGCGAACAGCGGCCTCGCCAGCCCGACCGCATCCGCCTCCCCGTCGTCCAGGATGCGTTCGATCAGCGTCGGGTCGGCGATGCCGCCATTGGTGAACACCGGCAGGATGGTCGCCGCCTTGATCGCCCGCGCCTGCGTATGCTGGAACATGGGCCGTCCCATGATGCCGTTGTTCTCGGCCATGCGCATGGTCTCGAACGTGCAGACGATC
>JAYTQW010000053.1:0-7449 GCA_043746535.1 Rhodospirillales bacterium | reverse complement strand
CGGCAACGCCGCCTCGGTCGCCACCGACATCTACTCCCGGCATTTCCTGCAATCCCGCCCGCTGCTGTCGGCGATCGACCCGGACCAGCCGCCGGCGGTCCTGCTGATCGACGAGCTGGACCGTGCCGACGAGCCGTTCGAGGCGTTCCTGCTGGAGGTGCTGGCCGATTTCCAGCTTTCGATTCCCGAATACGGCACCGTGCGCGCGAGCACGCCGCCGGTGGTGATCCTGACCTCGAATCGCACGCGCGAGGTGCATGACGCCATCCGCCGCCGCTGCCTGTACCACTGGGTCGGCTATCCCGACGCGGCGCGCGAGCGGGAAATCCTGGCGCGCAAGGCCCCGGAGGTCGGGGCGATCCTGTCGAACGAGATTGTGGCGTTCGTGCAGCGCCTGCGCCGCGAAGACCTGTTCAAGCTGCCGGGCGTTGCCGAGACGATCGACTGGGCGGGGGCGCTGACCTTGCTCGACCAGACCGAACTGGCGCCCGGCGCGGTGGACGGGACACTCGGGGTATTGCTGAAATATCAGGATGATGTGGCGAAGATCCGTGGCGCCGAGGCAGCCCGGCTGGTGGGTGAGGCGCACGCCGACGTGGCGCCGCGCAACCCGTTCGGCTGATCGTGGCCGACCCCCACCCTGGCGCGCTGACGGCCAACCTGATGCACTTTGCCCGTCTGCTGCGGCGTGCCGGCCTGCCGGTCGGGCCAGCCGACGTGATCGCGGCGGCGCAGGCGCTGACGCTGGTGCGAGTCGACAGCCGCATTCAGGTGCGCGCGGCCCTGCGGACGACGATGGTGCATCGGCACGAGTACGCGGACCTGTTCGACCAGGCGTTCCAGTTGTTCTGGCGCGATCCCGCCGCAGCGGCGTTGCGGGAGGCCGAGGGCAGGCAACCGCTTCCGAAAGCCGCCGCACCCGGCGACCGCCGGCTCGCCGAGGCGATGGCGGCAGGCCATGAACGCCAGCAACAGGACAGCGACACACCCCACGAGACCACCGCCGCCCTGGCCGTCTCCGCGCGCGAGCGGCTACAGACGATGGATTTCGAGGCGATGAGCGCCGACCAGATTTCCCAGGCCAGGGCGGAGATCCGTGGCCTGCGCCTGCCGCTCGACCTGCGCCGCACCCGCCGCCGCCGCCCGGACCCGCACGGCGCCCAGGCCGACCTGCGCGCCACGCTGCGCGCCAGCCTGCGCCAGGGCGGCGAGATCTTCGAGATTGCCCGCCGGCGTCGGGTGACGCGTCCGCCGCCACTGGTGGCGCTGTGCGACATTTCCGGATCGATGGCACGCTACGCACGGATATTGCTGCATTTCCTGCATGCCGTGGCGAACGACCGCGACCACGTGTCCACCTTCCTGTTTGGCACCAGGCTGTCCAACATCACCCGCCAGTTGCGCAACCGAGACCCGGAGGTGGCATTCCAGATGGTCGCCCATGCGGTGCCCGACTGGTCCGGCGGCACCCGCATCGGCGAGGCGCTGGAGCGCTTCAACCGCGACTGGTCGCGCCGCGTGCTGGGCCAGGGCGCGGTGGTGCTGCTGGTCACCGACGGGCTGGACCGCGAGGGCGCGGCGGGCCTCGCGGAGAACATGGAGCGGCTGCACAAATCCTGCTCGCGGCTGGTCTGGCTGAACCCGCTGTTGCGCTGGGACGGCTTCGCGCCGAAGTCTCAGGGCATCCGCGCGATGCTGCCGCATGTGGACGAGTTCCGCACCGTCCACAACCTGGCCAGCCTGCGCACCTTGGTCGACGCCCTTTCGCGCCCGGTTCCGCCGCGCGCGATGGAGCGATGGAGACATCCGGCATGAGCGACCCCACTTGAATGACATGAACAATGACATGAACACCGAGGACGTGCTGGCCGTGGCCGCGCGGTGGCATGCGGCGAGCGAGCTTGTGGCGCTGGCGACGGTGACCGAGACCTGGGGCAGCAGCCCGCGTCCGGCGGGCAGCCAGATGGCGGTCACCGCGTCCGGCAGGATGGCTGGCTCGGTCAGCGGCGGCTGCATCGAGGCGGCGGTGGCGGAGGCTGGAATGCGGACCATCGCCGGCGGCCAGCCGCAATGGCTCGATTTCGGCGTCACCGACGAGCGTGCCTGGGAGGTCGGCCTCGCCTGCGGCGGCAAGCTGCGCGTGTTCGTGGAACGGCTGGCGTGACCCCGGCGCTGCTGGCGGCATTGCAGGATGCACGCGCGCAGTCACGGCCGGTGGTGCTGGCGACGCGGCTGCCGGATGGCGCGCAACTGCTGCTGCCAGGCGACGCGGCGGATGACGCGGCGGCGGGCGATCTCGCCGTGGCCGCAGCAAGGGCGTTGCTGCGCGACGAAGCCCGCACGGTGACGCTGGCCGATGGCGAGACCTGGTTCCTGGGCGCCTACAACCCCCGTCCGCGCCTGATCGTGGTCGGCGCGGTGCATATCGCGCAGGCGCTGGCGCCGATGGCGGGCCTGCTCGGGCTGGAGGTGATCGTGGTCGATCCGCGCCGGTCGTTTGCCAGCGACGAGCGGTTCCCCGGCGTGCGGCTGATGACCGAGTGGCCGGACGAGGCGCTGGATGCGCTGCGCCTGGACAGCCGTACGGCGGTGGTGACGCTCACGCATGACCCGAAGCTGGACGACCCGGCGCTGGATCGGGCGCTGCGCAGCGCGGCGTTCTACATCGGGGCACTCGGCAGCCGGAAGACGCATGCGGCGCGACTGGACCGCTTGCGGGCGCTGGGCCACGACGATGCCGCCGTGGCGCGCATCCATGGACCGGCCGGGCTGGCGCTGGGTGCTGTGTCGGCGGCGGAGATCGCGTTGTCGATCTTGGCGGAGTTCGTGGCGGTCCGCCGCCATGGCGCGGCAATGCAGGGGCACGCGCGGGCAGCACCCCCGTGATCTTCGGCGAGGTCGGCCTGGACGATGCGGTGGGCGCGGTCGTGGCCCACACCCATCGCCTCGGCGACCGCGTGATCCGCAAGGGCGCCGTGCTCGACGCGGAGGCCGTTCGCGCCCTGGCGGCGTCTGGCCGCGACTCGGTGATCGCCGCGCGCCTGGAGCCGGGCGATGTGGACGAGGACGCCAGTGCCGCCCGCGTCGCCGAGGCTCTGCTGGTTATGGCAGACGGGTTACGGGCGGGACCGGCGGCGACAGGACGGGTCAACCTGCACGCCGAACGGGCCGGGCTGCTGCGGGTCTCGGCCACGCATATCGACGCGCTCAACCGGATCGGCGAGGGCGTCACCATCGCCACCCTGCCCGACCTCGCCGTGGTGGCGCCGCGCGACATGGTGGCAACCATCAAGATCATCCCGTTCGCCGTGGCCGACTCGATGTTGCGAGAGGTTGAGGCGCTGGCGGCGACCGGAGGGCCGTTCGCGTTGCACCCGTTCCGTCCGCTCCTGGCCGGGCTGGTGCTGTCGGAACTGCCCGGACTGAAGCCGAGCGTCATCGAGGGCACCATCGCCGCCATGACCGCCCGCGTGGCGCAGCTTGGCGGGCGCATGTTGCCGCCACGGCGCTGCGCCCATGACGCGGGCTCTATCGCGGCGGGGTTGCGCCAGTTGGCCGTCGATGGCGCGGAACTGTTGCTGGTGGCGGGCGCGTCGGCCACGGTCGACCGCCGCGACGTGGGACCGGCGGCGATCGTGGCGGCGGGAGGCGAGGTCCTGCATTTCGGCATGCCGGTCGATCCCGGCAACCTGATCTGCGTCGGTTCGGTCGGCGGCCTGCCCGCGCTGGTACTGCCCGGCTGCGCGCGCAGCCCAAAGGCCAACGGCATCGATTGGGTGATGCAGCGCCTGTTCGCCGGCCTTCCGGTCAGCCCGCGCGAGATCATGGGCATGGGCGTCGGCGGCCTGTTGAAGGAGGCTCCGCGCCCGTGGCCGCGCGTCCCGGCCACGCCCACGGCGCCGGGTCAGGTCGCGGCCATCGTGCTGGCGGCCGGCCTGTCGAGCCGGATGGCGCCGCATCACAAGCTGCTGGCGGCTGACGCCGAGGGCACGCCGATGCTGTCGCGCGTGGTCGACCAGGCATTGGCGTCGCGCGCCCGCCCGGTGCTGGTGGTGCTGGGCCACCGGGCCGCGGAGGTGCAGGCGGCCCTGGCCGGGCGTCCGGTGCGGTTCGTGACCGCCCCCGACTACGAGGCCGGGCTGTCGGCCAGCCTGCGCGCCGGCCTCACGGCGCTCCCGGCCGAGGCGGCGGCGGCGCTGGTGTGCCTGGGCGACATGCCGCTGGTGACGGGGGAGATGCTTGACCGGCTGATCGCCGCCTGGAACCCCGAGGCGGGGCGGGTGATCGTGCAGGCGGCGCATCGCGGCCAGATGGGCAATCCGGTGCTGTGGGACCGCCGGTTCTTTGCGGAAATGTGCTCGTTGACCGGCGACTCCGGTGCCCGGTCGTTGCTGCGCCGGCATGCGGGAGCGGTGACGGCGCAGGAGGTCGGCGGCGACGCGGTGCTGCGTGACTTCGACACGCCGGAGAGCCTGCGGCGGATCGGCGCATGGCGGACGCTCGGGAGCGACTTGCAGGAATGATTTGGAAATGCCGACCGATCCGGGCAATGGTCCGGCTATGACCGACACAGCCTCCCCTCACCCCGGATCACCCGCCGTCCGCCGCGTGGTCGCGCGCGACGGCATGACCAGCTATCTCGTCGGCGTGGCGCTGCCCGAGCTTACGCCCGTGCTGGCGCGCGACGTGGCGGCGGCATGGGATGCGGCGCGGGGGGCGGCGGTCGATGCGGCCTGGGGCTGCCTGCGGCTGTTCCGCTTCCGCGCCGCCGATGGGACCACGACCGATCTGGCCCTGGCCGATCCCGACGCCAGTTGCTGGGCGGCGGCGGTCGACAGCCGCATCGGCCTCGATCATGTCTATGGCATTGCGGTGTGCGTGCGGCTGCTGGCGCTGGTCGACCTGATGGCGTCGGCCGACTGGGCCGGCCGCTACTTTACCGTGAAGCGCGACGGCGCCGAGATCGACCCGGCGCTGTTGCGCGCCGCCGCCACGCTGCGCCTGACCGCACATGGCCGGCTCGATCCTGCCCTGGTCCGGCGCGCCCTCGATGACGCTTCGGCATTGTCGCCGCCGCGGCACAACACCGCCTCTGGAGCCTCCGCATGACGATCCATCGCCTCGCCCCGCTCGCCGCTCTCGCCTGCATGGCCGTCGCGGGTTGCGCGGCACCACCGCCAAGCCGGCAGGCCTCGGCGAACAACGCCGACCGGGCCGCTTGCCGTCAGCGCGCCGACGAGATCTATAACAAGCAGAACCGGGCCGACACCTATCGCGCCGACAGCTTCACCACCAGTTCGCTGGACTCGCCGTACGCCTCCACCGGCCTGCCAGGCGTACCGTCCGCCGGCCTGTCTTCCGCCTTCGCCCGCGACAATCTGGTGAGCGATTGCCTCAACAACCGGCCGGGCTTCACCGGCGGCACCGAAGCGCCGGCCAGCGGTGGGCTGAACGCTCCATAGGCAGAAGACGCCGCCTCTCGACGCTGCGGCCCAAGCGCCATAGAAGCCGGCGCAGTCCATAGGAGATAGCGGCGCATGAGCAAGATCACCCGTACTGACGCTGGCCCGGTGCTGGCCAAGGCAGTCGAATACCATGGCTTCGTGTTCCTCCAGGGCTGCACCGCGCAGGACCTGGGCAAGGATGTGATCGGCCAGACCCATGAGGTGCTGGCCAGCATCGACGCGCTGCTGGAGACTCACGGCACCGACAAGACTCGGCTGCTACAGGCGCAGATCTGGCTGAAGGACATCCGCGACCGCGAGGCCATGAACAACGTCTGGTCCGCTTGGCTGCCCGAGGGCGGTGCCCCGGCCCGTGCCTGCGTGCAGGCGAACATGGCCGATCCACGTCACCTGGTCGAAATCATGGTCACGGTCTGCAAATAAAATCGCGATTCGGATGAGCATGTGGCTGAAGCGTTACTATTCAGCCACATGTGACGACATTCCTGCAACAGCACTAGTCACGGCCACGTTACTAGGACATCTGTCCTGTTTTACCGGGCCGAACAGCCCAGGATTAACCAAAACTGCATGGCTGCGGTGTCTCTGTCGCGTTACTGGGTTGTCACCCTCACGTATCCGTTGATACGGGCGTTCAAGGAACGACGCGGACGAGGTAGCAGATGCAGTTTTCGGGCAGCCAGGCCAGAGCAATCGTTTGGGGCGCTGCCGTGTTCGCCGTCCTCGCGCTTACCCCCGTCCTGGCCTATGCCCGAACGCAACAGTCGATTACGCATCACTCGGCGAAAGGTTTCAGTTCGGTCCAGAATACCGCCTTGGTCCACTCGTCGCGCAAAGGCACGCAGCGTTTCGCGAAAAACGCGAAAGTCAGCTATACGCGCTACTCCGGCTTGCAATGCGTGCCGTTCGCCCGCGCCGCGTCCGGCATCGAGTTGAAGGGCAACGCCGTCAACTGGTGGGATGCGGCCTCCGGCGTGTATGAGCGCGGCGCTCGCCCGGAAG
The DNA here is from genome assembly GCA_043746535.1 of Rhodospirillales bacterium. Taxonomy (GTDB): domain Bacteria; phylum Pseudomonadota; class Alphaproteobacteria; order Acetobacterales; family Acetobacteraceae; genus CAVRQM01. Next base: position 982 of record JAYTQW010000053.1, on the reverse strand, counting down.
CCGGCAGCGTGCTGAACTTCCGCTCCATCGGCCGCATGCGCCTGGGCCATGTCGCCGTCGTGACCAACGTGGTGAGCGCCCGCGAAGTGGAGATCGAGCACGCCAACTGGGCCAGCCCCGGCAGCAAGGGCGGCGCCATCGCCCGTGGCATCCCGGTGATCGACGTGTCCGAGAACAACGACTGGTCAGCGGTGCGGGTCGGCCTCGGCCATACCGGCGATTACGGCAGCGTCTATCCGACCTACGGCTTCATCTATGACCGCCCCGACAGCGGCACGATGGTCGCCAACAACAACGCCGACATCGCCGGCACCCGCCTTGCGTCCGAAGGCCTGAACCCAGCGCCGGTCAACGAAGTGGCTGAAGTGCCCGCCAGCGACGATGGTGCGGCCAATGCGGTCCAGACCACGACCCGGCTGCCGGTGGCCAACCATATGCACGTGGTCCGCCATCGCCGGCGCGGCCTGACCAAAAGCTAGACCAAGCCGGCCACGCCCAATACAGCGCCGGCACCCAGCAACCAGAGCGGGTGCAGCCGCGTCGCCAGCAGCAACGCCGTTGTAGCAACCAGCAGGGCGGCGCTGGCCAGGCCCTGCACGGTGTTGCGGCTCAGCACCAACGCAGCCGCCAGGATCAGCCCGACCGTCACCGGGGTCAGCCCGGCCTGCACCACGACCCGCCACCCTGCGGCATGAAAGCGGCTCCAGACCAGGGCGACGCCGAACGTCAGCAGGCAGGCCGGGGCAATCAGCGCGCCGGTCGCCACCGCAGCCCCGGCAAACCCGGCCACGCGCCAGCCCACGAGTGTCACCACCAGCATGTTCGGACCGGGAGCCGCCTGCGCCAGGGCATACAGCGCCGTGAACTCGCGGCCGCTCATCCAGTGATGCACGTCCACCACCTGACGGTGCATTTCCGGCACGACGGCATTCACGCCGCCGATCGCCAACAGGGCAAGCTGACCGAAGATCGCCGCCAGCGA
>JAYTQW010000052.1:0-10074 GCA_043746535.1 Rhodospirillales bacterium | reverse complement strand
GCATCGCGCAGCACCGCGTGCTGCGGCAGCCAGCCGGTGCGCGGCCCGGCGCTGCCGCTGTCCTCCACGGCGCCGAGGAAGGCATGCGACACGAACGGGTTGCCGCGTCCGGCGCAGGCGTCCCAGTCGGCGGGAGCGATCTCCGCGATGGCCTTGTGCAGCGTGAGCGTCAGCGGCGGAGAAGCGTCGGGCATGGCATCAATCTAGGCGCGCGCGACGGCGTCGCAATGCGGTGGGCGTAATGCGGGGGCGCAATGCGGCGAGGGTTCAGCCGATCGCGAACATGCCCTCGACCTCGACCGGCGCGTCGGCTGGAAGCGAGGGCACGCCAATGGTGCTGCGGGCATGGCGGCCAAGCTCGCCGAACACCGCCACCGCCAGGTCGCTGGCGCCGTTCATCACCTGCGCGTGGGCGGTGAAGCCGGAAGGCGCGGCGATGAAGCCGCCGAGCCGGACCACGCGCCGCACCCGGCCGAGGTCGCCGCCGCAGGCCACGCGCAGTTGCGCCAGCAGGTTGACGAAGCACAGCCGGGCGGCCTCCTGGCCCTGCTCGATGGTCAGGCCGCCATCGCCAAGCTTGCCGGTGAACGCCAGCTTGCCGTCGCGCATCGGCAACTGGCCCGATACCACCACCAACTCGCCCTGGACGACGAACGGCACGTAGTTGGCGAGCGGCGCGGCCGGGGTGGGCAGCACGATGCCGAGTTCGGCCAGCTTGTTTTCGATTGTTCCGGCCATGGCGGGCGTCCCTTACGTCAGCGGACCACGCGCAGCAGCGCGCGGCGTGGTTCCTGCGGCAGTTCGAGCGGCAACAGCGGCGGCGCCGAGACGGGCGCCTCGTCCAGCGCCGGCGCCGGCAGGATGGCGGCGGGCAGGTAGGCGGCGGCGAGGCTGCGCATCACATAGTCGACCGGCGAGCTGGCGCGCGCAACCGAGGCATCGCCCTCCACCGTCCCTGCGGGGCCGAAATGGCTGCCGGCCAGCGCCTCGACATAGGCGGCGAGGGGAACGCCGTGTTGCAGGCCGATGCTGAGCGCCTGCGCTAGGCACTCGGCCAGCGCGCGCGCACTGGGCGACTCCTTTGGCAACGTGATCTCGATCTCGCCCAACGCGCCATCGGCATATTCGCCTGTGCGCAGGAACACGCGGTGGCCGCCGACGCTGGCCTTGCGCACCGTGCTGTTGCGGCGCGACGGCAACTCGCGCGGCACCAGGGCCGATGCCAGGGCCGATGCCGGAGCGATAGGTGCCGCAAGCGCGGGCAGCACGTCGACGAACGGCGCCACCGCATCGCGCATCGCGACATGCGCCGCGTGGCCCGCGACCGGCAACGGCTGGCCGCCCGCAAGCATGCTGGCCAGCGCCGTCTCGGGCGCCATGCCTCGGATCGCCAACGCGGCCCGCGCCCATCGCGCCAGCCGGCCCTGCGCGTCGAGCGGCGAGAAGGCCGGAGCGACGCCGCCGACCTCGACGCCGAGCAACGCCTCGACCGGGCCGGGCTGCGTCACCACCACGGTCGCCGTGCGGCCATCCGCCTGGGCACGCTGGCGCAGGCGGCCTTGCAGCGCCGCCATGACATCACGGGCGCACAGGCGCGCGGGCGCGCTGTCATAGTCGAACCCGGCGGCGGCCAGCATTCCCGCCAGCCCGGCGACGCCGCAGCACAGCCGTACGGTTGCCGGCGACAACACCCGCCAGGCCGCGAACGCATCGTCGGCCGCCTCCAGCAGCGCGGGCGCGTCGAAGCCCGCGCCGCTTTCGGCGAAGGCGGCGAGATTGATGACCATGCCCGGCGCGAGGTCGGCGGCGCCGCGCCAGGTCGCGGCGCCGGGGGCCAGTCGCTGGCACAACAGATGCGACTGCATGCGTCGCGCCAGCGCAGGGTCGGCGGCCAGGCGTTCGAGCCAGCCACCAGCGGCCACGGCGATGCCGGTCGCGGTGGCGCCCGGCGCCAGGGCCACCAGCGCTGCGGCGGCGGCGTCGTCCCAGGCCAACGGCACCGTCACCCGGCGCGGCGCGGCATCGGGATCGGCGCCCAATTCGACCTGGCGCATCCGCACGCCATGCCACAGGGAGGCGGTCGAGGAGGCGGGGAATGTGTCGCGCATGGCCGGAGCCTAGCAGGTGAGACGGCAAGGTGAAGCACATATTGCGGTCGAACCGGGTCACGACCACAAAATCCTGTGGACAACCGAGTCGTGACCCGGTTTTGCGCCGCTGGCATGGACCGCCGCCGCCGCCTCGCCTATATCCATGTCCATGAACATCGGCACCCGCATCTTCACCTGGCTGAACGGGCAACAGGTTGGCCGCGATGGGATGGGCAACATCTACTATCAAGATCGCAAGCCGCGTTCCGGCCTGCGCATCCGCCGCTGGGTCATCTATGCCGGCGAAGTCGAGGCCAGCAGCGTGCCGCCGGAATGGCATGCCTGGCTGCACCACACCACCGAGGCTCCGATCGTGGAGACCAACCGCCGCGCGTGGGAAAAGCCGCATTTGCCGAACATGACCGGAACCATCGCCAGCTACCGTCCCGCCGGCCACGACTACAGCGGCGGCCGGCGCGCGGCGGCGACCGGCGACTACGAAGCCTGGACTCCTGGCAGCTAGGATCGCGACGATGGCTGCGCGCAATGCGTCTGAAATGCTGGCCGGCGCCGTCGTCCTGGCGGTGGCGTTGGGCTTCCTCGGCTACGCCGTGGCCAACACCGGCCGGTCGAGCGGCGGCGGCAACACCTTGCACGCCGTGTTCGACCGCATCGACGGGTTGTCGAACGGGTCGGACGTGCGCCTGGCCGGGGTAAAGGTCGGCAGCGTGCTCAACGCCGTGATCGACCCCAAGACGTTCCAGGCGCGGGTCGATTTCAGCCTTTCCCCAGCCGTCCACCTGCCCCGCGACAGCAGCGCCGAGGTCACCAGCGACGGCCTGCTCGGCGGCAAGTACCTGTCGCTGGTGCCCGGCGGCGACGAGGCCACCATCCCCAACGGCGGCACGGTGACGATCACGCAGTCCTCGGTCAGCCTAGAGCAATTGCTGGGCAAGTTCATCTTCAGCGTCGGCGATCTTGCCGGCAGCGCACAGAAGCAGGGTCAGGCGGCCAAGCCGCCAGCCGCCGCGCCTGCCTCGCCGCCGGCGCCCGCTGGCCAGGGCGGCCAGGCGACCAAGCCCGGCCTGGTGCCGCCGCTGCAATGAGCGGTCTGCCGCCACCGCCGCGCCTGTGGCCGGGGGCGGACGGCTCGCCGGTGGCGTGCCGCGAGAAACTCAGGATGCTGGCCGAGAACCATGCCGAACTGGCGCAGACGATGCGCGACATGTTCGACGACGCGATCCTGATGGGCGTGGACGAGGCGGCGTTGCGCGGCATCCTGCGCGACATAATGGCCGGCCTGCGCTCGCCGAAGCGGCAGCGCGACCTGTCATGAGACGGGGCGTTGTCCTGGCGGCGCTGCTCGCGGCGTCATTCCCTGCCTGGGCACAGAACGATTCCGTGCCGCCGTCGCAATCCAGTCAACCGACGGAGCCGCCGCCGACCGAGGCGCCGCCACCGCCGGCCTGGGTGGCGCGCGGCGGCGCCGCTCTCACCTTGCTCAACAAGGTCTCGGCGCAGAGCACGCAACTGTCCGCCCGCGTCGGCGAGACGCTGCACGCAGGCACGCTGACCATCGTCGTGCGCGCCTGCGACATCCGGCCGCCGGACCAAGCGGCCGATGCGACGGTGTGGCTCGACATCACCGACAGCGATCCGGGCATGCCGCAGTTCCACGGCTGGATGCTGCTGTCGGCGCCGGCGGTGTCCAGCTTCGAGCATCCCATCTACGACGTGCGCCTGATTGGCTGCCAATGACCATCCCCGTGCTGCCCGACCGCGCCGCGCTGTTCCTGGATATGGACGGCACCCTGATCGACATCGCCGCCACGCCCGGCGCGGTGGTGGTGGCGCCCGGCCTCGCGGATGCATTGCTGCGCGTGCGCGCTAAGTTGGACGACGCGGTGGCCATCGTCAGCGGCCGTCCGGTGGCGCAGATCGACGCGCTGCTGCCGGCCGTGGCCTATGCCGTGGCGGGCGAGCACGGCGCCGCGTTCCGCGCGGCGCCCGGCCAGCCGGTGGAACTGGCCGACCTGCCCACCGCCCCGCAATCCTGGCGCGACGCGGCGGTGGCGGCGGCCCGCCAGCACCCCGGCGCGCTGTTCGAGGCCAAGGAACGTGGCTTCGTGCTGCATTACCGGCTGGCGCCTGCCGCCGGGCAGGCGTTGCGCGAGGCGCTCGACGCCATCATCGGCGGCGACGCCCGCTTCGTGGTCATGGCCGCGCACATGGCCTGGGAACTGAAGCCGAACGCCACCGACAAGGGCCTTGCCGTCTCCCGCCTGCTGATGCTGCCGCCGTTCCTGGACCGGGTGCCGGTCTATGTCGGCGACGACGTAACCGACGAGGACGGCATGCGGGTCGCGCGCGCCCATGGCGGGCTGGGCCTGCGGGTGCAAGACGTGTTCGGCGACCCCGCCGGCGTGCGCGCCTGGCTGGCCCGGCTGGCCGCCGGAGCCGACGCTTAACCCAGTGGACGCCTAACTCAGATCAGCGGTGCAATGCCGCGCGTAGGCTGGACGCGCCAACAGCCGGTCGTACCAGCGCCGCAGCGCCACCGAGTCGGCCCGTGCGATCGGCAGGTGGAACCAACGATGCACATGTGGGCCGAGCGCCACGTCGGCAAGCGTCAGTTGGTCGCCGACGATGTAGGCACGGTCGCGCAGCCGGTCGTTGATCATCGCCCAGCAGGCCCCCGCCTCCCGCACCGCGTGCCCGATCGCCGCCGTGTCGCGCCGCGCCGGCGCCTGCCGGATCAGCCCCTGGAACACCCGGCCCTGCGGCGGGCCGAGTTCGGTCTGCTGCACCTCCATCCAGGCCTCGACCACCGCGCGTGGCCTTGCCGGCGCCGGATAGAGGGGGGAGGCGGGCGCGTGGGCGTTGCAGAGGTAACGCAGGATGGCGTTGCTCTCGAACAGGGTAAAATCGCCATCCCGCAGCGCCGGCACCAGCCCGGTCGGACTCATGGCCCGGTAGGCGGCGTCCTGGGTGCCGCCGAACGGGCCGCCGGCATCGATGCGTTCACAGGGCAGGCCGAGTTCATCCAGCAGCCACGCCACCTTCATCACGTTGGACGAGTTAGCCCGTCCCCAAAGCCGGATCATGGCTTCAACCCCGATCTGATCTGACACTTCCTGACAAACCTAGCGAGCGCCAAACCCGGCGGCAACGCCGATGCTTGCCGGTCGTGCTTGCCGATGGGCGCCGGTCCCGGCATATGGGCAATGATGATGGTTCCGCGCCTCCGGGTGATGCTGGCTATGGCCGTGCTGCTGGCCGGCCTGGCGCTGTTCGTCGCCTTGGCCTCGGAATGGTGGGGCGGGCTGGTGCCCTGCGCTCTGTGCCTGGTCGAGCGTTGGCCATACCGCGTCGCCATCGCCCTCGGCCTGCTCGGGCTGGCATTGCCGCGCCATCTGGCCCGTGTGGCGCTGGCGGGCGTGGTGCTGGCGTTGCTGGCTGGTGCGGGCGCCGCGACCGTCCATGTCGGCGTGGAGCAGGGCTGGTGGCCCAGCCCGCTGCCGGAATGCATGGCGCCGACGCTGTATCACGGCAGCATGGCGGAGCGGCTGGCGCACATGCCGGCGCAGCCATCGAAGGCTTGCGAGGACCCGACCTACCTCATTGCCCGCCTGCCGGTGTCGATGGCGCAGATGAACCTGGCGTTTGCCCTGGCGCTGGCCGCAGCCCTCGCCACATTCGGGTGGCGAACCCGCAGGAGCGACCCATGAACGACGGCTATCCCCGTAACCTGCCCAACCCAGACTTGCCCAACCCAGACTTGCCCAACCCAGACTTGGCACATTCAGACATGGCAGGCCGGAACCTGCCCGGCGACCCCACTGCGCGGGCGCGGGTCGCGCGCATGATCCGCGTCGACCATGCCGGCGAATACGGCGCGCAGCGCATCTACCAGGGGCAACTGGCGGTGCTCGGGCGTGGTCCCCATGGCGACGTGCTGCGCCACATGCAGGCGCAGGAGCAGCATCACCTCGATACCTTCGCGGGGCTGATCGCCGACCGCCGGGTGCGCCCGACCGCGCTGCTGCCGCTGTGGCACATCGCCGGCTTCGCGCTGGGCGCCATCACCGCCGCCATGGGGGAGCGCGCGGCGATGGCCTGCACGGTTGCGGTGGAGGAGGCGATCGACACACATTACGGGGCGCAGTCGGCGGCGCTGGACGATGACGAAACCCCACTGCGCGACACCATCGAGCGGTTTCGGGCCGAGGAGCTGGAGCACCGCGACATTGGGCTCGCGAACGACGCGGAGCGGACGCCCGGCTACCGCCTGCTACACCGGATCATCACCGCCGGGTGCCGGGTGGCGATCGCGATCAGCGAGCGGGTGTAGCGGGCTTTACCGCCGGCCGCTCGACCAGAGCGGCGCGGATAATCGACTGCTAGCCACGCGGCGGCGGTGCAGATCGGGTGCCACGAGCTTGCGGTGGTGCTCGACGGCTCGTGCACGGCCATTCCCGGCCTGTTCCTCTACTACCCCGGTTACTGCCAAGTGCCGCAGCGGCTGCGCGCCTTCATCGACGTGCTGAAGGAAACACGCTGAGCGGCGGCGCCTAGTTGCTAAAGTCATGTCACTACTGCGTGCCACGTCTAAACGAACGCCTCTGCGCAAGTTCTACGTTCCGGTGCTCCAAGCCCCACTACAGGTCGGGTGAAACCTGCTTGCGTTGCGGAGCGCAGCTAAACTGTCTTCGCACCATTCTCGATCTTGAGGGGGCAAGTCGGGCTCCTTCAGCTTGCTCTCAACGCTCCTGATACAATCGATAAATGCTTGCCGGTTTTCAGGCGACAAATTTTGAATTTGTTTAACCCATCTTCTATACTCGAATCCTAGCTCCATCACTTGGCACCTTTAAGCGAAATAGCTATACGCGATAGATAAAATTCTTTAATAGAAGGGATAGACTTTCCACTTTTTACATCGTTGCATGCATACTGCTGTGTCGCATTCTCCCAGCTTGCGGGGTCAAAATTCCTGCCTTCCGAGAACGTCCTGACTTCTACAGTATAAACACATGGCCCATCCTGCCGAGTGGTCTTACCGTCAATGGCTATAAGTCGACCTGCTCCGCTTGGTGCAACAGCACCTTCATAAATAGTTGAGATCATGAAGGTATAGCTTGAGAAGCTGATAAGTTCAGAGCCTTCTAACGGCTTTAAATCCGATAATTCTATGTCGTTTTTTAACGAAATTTGCAGATTGTTAAATACGTCTGTTGCGTCATCGAACTTCACCCCGCCTATTTTGATACTGCGATAAACATCTTTTACAGCGTGTGAAAGGATTAAATTTAGATTAACTTCAGAAGATTCTTCAATTAATAATTGCTCACGAACTTCTTTTTGATCTTGAGTAATTTGACTCTGGTCTCTTCGCATCTGATCAATTAATGGACCGGGACGTTGTTGAGCAAATAGCGGTGTAGCAATTACGATAAATGTGACCAGCATCACCAACGTTCTGAAATTGAACTTGCTCATTTTTTGTCTCAACAGTTTAAACATCATGCATTCTCAATTTATCCAGAGAATGGTGACTCCGCAATAGGTGCGATACAGTATTTTAATAATGCGTTGGTCCAGCGATACGATGCCGGGAGCTAGCCCGTCGCCAGCACGCTCAGCAGCCGTTGCCGCGAGATGTCGAGCAGGCGGGTCATGGCGTGGGCGCCGGCGTCACCGTTCCGCGCCAGGATCGCCGCGACGATGGCCGCGTACAGGGAGAAGTCCTCGCGCGGCAATTGGCCGCGCCGTTGCAGCAACGCGAACGCGGCGCGCAGGCCGGCGCGGACGATGCCGCCGATCGCCACATACAGGCCGTTATGGGTGGCGGTCAGGATAGCGAGATGGAACGCCACCTCCGCATCCGCGCCGATCTCGTCGATGGCGGAGGGCGGGCGGCCGAAGCTGGCCTCCAGCTCATGCAGGCGGCGACTGATGGTGTGATGCTCCTCCTCGGTGCCGCCCAGGGCGGCGAGACAGGACGCGCGCGGTTCGAAGCAGGTGCGGAACTCGTACAAGTCCTCGACGATGCGGGTGTCGAACTGGCTGGCCAGCCGCCAGGCGAACAGTTCGGGGTCGAGCAGCGCCCAGTCCTCGAACCGGCGCACGCGGGTGCCGACCTTCGGCCCCACATCCAGCAGCCGCTTGCCGCTCAGCTTGTTGATCGCCTCGCGGATAGTGGAGCGGCTGACGCCATAGATGCGGCACAATTCGCTCTCGATCGGCAGCGTATCGCCTGGGCGGTACTCGCCGCTGGTGATGCGCAGGCCGAGCAGCCGCGCCACCTGCGCGCTCATGGTGCCCACCACAGCATCACGTTCAAGCATCGCGCCCACCCATCCCCCACCTTGTCCCCCGCCTTTGAGCGGATTGCCGCTATTGCGATTGACAGCCCTGCGCCGCGCTGTCTAGGCTCATTGATAAGATCATAAGACGTGTTGTCCTGGGAGGAAAGTTGAGCGGAATTGAACTCGATCGCATCTCCAAGCGGTTCGGCGCGGTGGAGGTTATCCCCGATCTGTCGCTGCTCGTGGAGCAAGGCGACTTCATGGTGTTCCTGGGGCCGTCCGGCTGTGGCAAGTCGACTCTGTTGCGCATGATCGCCGGGCTGGAAACCATCAGCCGCGGCGAGATACGCATCGGCGGCCGTCGCATCGACGGCATGGCGCCGGGCCAGCGCGGCGTCGCCATGGTGTTCCAGTCCTACGCGCTGTACCCGCACATGACCGTGCGCGAGAACCTGGCGTTCGGCCTGCGCAACGTCAACCTTGCAAGCGCCAGCATCGACTCCCGTATCACCGAGGCCGGCCGCGTGCTGGAGATATCGCACCTGCTGGAACGCCGTCCGGCGCAATTGTCGGGCGGCCAGCGCCAGCGCGTCGCCATCGGCCGCGCCATCGTCAAGGAGCCGCAGGCATTCCTGTTCGACGAGCCGCTGTCCAACCTCGATGCCGGGCTGCGCGCCCGTACCCGGGTGGAGATCGCGCGGCTGCACCAGCGCCTGGGGGCGACGATGATCTTCGTGACGCATGATCAGGTCGAGGCGATGACGCTGGCGACCCGCATCGTCGTGCTGAACCAGGGCCGCATCGAGCAGGTCGGAACGCCGCTGGAGATCTATCGCCGCCCGACGACGCGCTTTGTGGCGGCGTTCATCGGATCGCCGGCGATGAACTTCCTGAGCGTGGGCGGCCTGCAACGGGCCGGTGGCGGCACCAGGGTCGAGGTGGCGGGCGGCGTGGCGCTGGACACCGGCGTGGCCTATGACGGCGCGACCGAGGGCGTCACCCTGGGCGTGCGCCCGGATGCCCTGCGCGTCGGCCAGGACGGCGCCATCGCCGGACGGGTCGAGGTGGTCGAGCGGCTGGGCGACCGCACCCATGTCCACACGCTGGTGGCTGGCGAGCAGATGCTGGTGGCGGAGGCGCCGGGCGATGATCCGGTGGCGGTCGGCGACCACGTCCGGCTCGCGGTGGATCCGTCGCGGCTGCACCTGTTCGATGCCGCCGGGGTGGCGTACCATGCAGTCTGAGGCGGGGCGGGTCGAGGCTGGGAGGGTAGCGGCCAGGCCGGCCGCTCTGGCGCCGCGCCGGGGCCGCGACTGGCACCAGGGCCATCCGCTCAACCTGCTGTTCGTATTGCCGTTCGTGCTGGTCTATGCCGCCCTGCTGATCTACCCGCTCATCAAGGGCGCGATGATGAGCTTCAACGATTACGACCTGCTCAGCGGCGACACCTCCTATGTCGGCACCGATAATTTCACCGGGCTGCTGCATGACGCGATCTTCCTGGGCGCACTGCGCAACACGGTGATGTTCGTGGTGATCTCGACGCCGGTCTTCCTGGTGCTGGGCCTGGCGCTGGCGCTGGCGCTGAACCAGCGCACCCGGCTGGCGGGGGTTTTGCGCACGGTGTTCTTCGGCTCGTCGGTGCTGTCGGTGACGGTGGTGACGCTGGTGTGGCG
>JAYTQW010000051.1:0-7753 GCA_043746535.1 Rhodospirillales bacterium | reverse complement strand
CCGGTCGTCGATTGCCGCCGCCTCGACCGCGCTGCCCATGTCGATGGTGTTCCGCACGCGCGACTGCGCGGCGTCGATCACGATCAGGCTGTGGCCGCGCCGGCTCATCACCACCAGCAGTTTGCGCGGCGCGTCGTACAGCAGCGCGTCCGGCTCGTGGGCCAGCCTGATCGTGTCCAGGCGGGCGAGCGTGGACAGCGCATAGACGCCGATGCCCGGCGCATCGCTCTCGCTGGTGAACACGCGGTCGATGTTGTCGGCGGGCGCCGCGCCGTGGTTGCCCCGCTCGGAGCCAATGCGCCCGGCCAACGCCCCATCGGCGGCATCCACCGCCAGCACGCCGCCGGGGCGGCCCACGAACACCAGGTTCCGCGCGGGATCGAACGTCACATAGTCCCAGCCGCCGTCACCGGGCAGCTTTGCCGTGTAATCAGCCACATACGGCGCTGTCTGCGCCCGCGCGGCACCCCCGGCCAGGCACGCCGCCAGAACCAACGCCGTCATCCGCATGTCAGTACCCCAGTGCAATGCCATCCTTACGTGGGTCGGAGCCGCCGATCAGCACCCCCCGCGCATGGTCGATCCAGATGCCCTGGCCCCCGCCATGCGGCCGCGCGACGGTGCGCACGTCATGGCCGAGCCGTGCCAACCGGTCGATCACCTCGGCGGGCATCGACCGCTCCACCTCCACCACGCCGCCGAACGCGAAGCAGCGCGGCAGGTCGAGCGCCGCCTGGATATCCAGGCCGTGGTCGAACATGTTGGCCAGCAACAGGCTCTGCCCCATCGGCTGGAAGTGCCCGCCCATGACGCCGTACGGCATCACCGCGCGCCCGCCCTGCGTCACCATGCCGGGGATGATGGTGTGCAGCGGCCGCTTGCCCGGCGCGATGCAGTTGGGGTGGCCGCGTTGCAGCCGGAAACCGAGGCCGCGATTTTGCAGCATCACGCCCGACCGCTCTGCCAGGATGCCGGATCCGAAAGGCTCGAACAGCGAGTTGATGAGGCTGCAGGCGTTGCCATCCCGGTCCACCACGCTCAGCGTCACCGTGTCGCGATGCGCGGGCCACGCGGCCTCGCCGGCCGGCGGCAGGTCGCGCATGGCCGCGTCGTCGCGGATCAGCCCCCGCAGCGCGTCGAGGTAGGCGGGGCTGGTCAGGCGCGCCACCGGTACCTCGGCCATCGCCGGGTCGGCCAGGAAGGCGTCGCGGTCGCGGTACGCCAGCCGCGCCGCCTCCAGATGGCGGTGCAGCCGGACCGGGCCGAGCGGGCCATCCGGCGCCTGCTCGAACCCGCGCAGGATGCCGAGCAGCATCAGCACCAGCAGGCCGGAGCCGTTCGGCGGGCATTGCCAGACCTCGTGACCGCGATACTCGGTGTGGATGGGCGCCACGAACTCGGCGGCGAGGCGCCCGGCGGCGAAGTCGGCCTCGGTGTGCAGGCCGCCACGGGCACGCAGGGCGGCCACCATGTCGGCGGCGACGGCGCCCTCGTAGAACGCCCGCGCGCCGCCGGACGCAATGGCGCGCAGGGTCGCGGCCAGGGCGGGCTGGCGGAAGATGTCGCCCACCGCGGGGGCTTGCCCGCCCGGCAGGAACGCGGTGGCGCCGGTCGCGCGCAACTTCCCCGCCGCGTCGCCCCAGTCGGCGGCCACGCGCGGATGCACCGGATGGCCGTGCTCGGCCAGCGCTATGGCGGGGCGCAGCAACTCGTCCAGCCCGCGCGTGCCGTGCGCCGCCAGCAGCGCCTCCCACGCGCCGACCGCGCCGGGGATGGTGACGGCATGGGCGGAGGTGGGTTCGAGCCGCGCGATCCCGGCCCGCTCGAAATGATCGATGCTGGCGTAGGCGGCGGCGCGGCCCGACCCGTTCATCGCCACCACCCGCCCCTGCCCGGCGGGCGCATACAGGCAGAAGCAGTCGCCGCCGATGCCGGTCGATTGCGGCTCGACCACGCCCAGCACGGCGACGGCGGCGATGGCGGCGTCCATGGCGTTGCCGCCGGCGCGCAGCACGTCCAGCGCCGTAAGCGTCGCCGCCGGCATCGAGGTCGCGGCCATGCCGCTGCCGGCATAGGCCGGGCCACGGCCGGGAAAATGGAAGTCGCGCATGTCGCACCCCTTGGCTGTCGCGCGATCATCCACCGCGCCGCGCCCAACGCAAGCTGGCCGCGCAAGCCGGCCGCGCACACCGGCAGCGGTTCCTTGCGCCACGGGCACGCATTGGTTACACGCCGCTGCAACGCATCAAGGCGGGCCGGACGTGGCGACCATCGACGATTTCGACCGGCTGGACATCCGCGTGGGCACCGTCACCGACGCGCAGCCGTTCCCGCAGGCGCGCAAGCCGGCCTTCAAGCTGACCATCGACTTCGGCCCGGAACTCGGCAGCCGGCGTTCCTCGGCGCAGGTCACGCGGCACTACGCCGCCGCCGAACTGGTCGGAACACAGGTGGTGGCGGTGGTGAACCTGCCCCCGCGCCAGATCGGCCCGTTTATCAGCGAGGTGCTGACGCTCGGCGTGCCCGACCCGGACGGCGCGGTGGTGCTGCTGCGGCCAAGCCAGCCGACGCCCAACGGAGGACGGATGTTCTGATGGCCCAGCATTATTACACAGTGACCTGGGACCAACTGCACCGCGACGCCAAGGCGCTGGCGTGGCGGCTGATGCCGTTGCGCCCGTTGCGCGGCCTGGTAGCGGTCACTCGCGGCGGCCTGATCCCGGCGGCGATCATCGCCCGCGAGCTGGAGCTGCGGCTGATCGAGAGCGTGTCCATCGTCACCTACGACGAGGAGGACCGTGGCGAGCCGCGCGTGACCAAGACCCCGGTCGCGGCCGGCGACGGCGAGGGTTTCCTGGTCATCGACGACCTGGTCGACACCGGCAGCACCGCGCGGGTGGTGCGGGCGTTGCTGCCGAAGGCGCATTTCGCCTGCATCTACGCCAAGCCGGCCGGCAAGGATCTGGTCGACAGCTTCGTCACCGAGGTCAGCCAGGACACCTGGATCCTGTTCCCATGGGACACCGAGCAGCAGCTCTCGATCCCGATCGCCCGGCAGACGCCGCCCGCTTAGCCAACCCGCTTAGCCACTCCGCCTAGGCTGTCTGCCGATCCGCCAGCAGCCGCGCCACCGCCTCCAGCAACTGCGCCGCCTTGAACGGCTTCGCCAGCACCGGCAGGTCCGGCCTGGACGCGCGGCCCGGTTCGAGGTCGATGGCGGCATAGCCGGTGGTCAGCAGCACCGGCAGGCCCGGCTGCAACTGCCGCACCGCATCGGCCAGCATCACGCCGCTCATGCCCGGCATGGCCAGGTCGGCCACCATGAGGTCGACGCGCAGGCCGGCCTGCGCCAGCGCCAGCGCCGCCGCCCCGTGTTCGGCGCAGCAGACGGTGTGGCCGCCGAACTCCAGGATGTACTCGGCGGCGCTCAGCACCTCGGGATCGTCGTCGACCAGCAGGATCACCGCTCCCGGCGACGCCGCAGCCGCCGCGCCAGGGTGCCGCGCGGCCTCGGCGGCGGGCACCGCCAGCGGCTCGCGCGCCGCCGCCCCGGCGTCATGCGGCAGCCACACCGTGACCGTGGTGCCGAAGCCGAGCCTGCTTTCGAGCAACAGGCCGCCGCCCGACTGTGCCGCCACTCCCTGCGCCATCGACAGCCCCAGCCCGGAGCCCTGGCCGACCGGCTTGGTGGTGAAGAACGGCTCCAGTGCCCGCGCCAGGGTCTGGTCGCCCATGCCCGCTCCGGTGTCCGACAGGCTGATGGCGGCATAGTCTCCGGGCGCCAGTTGCGCCGGGTGCGGCAGGCCATCGGCGACGACGACGTTGCGGGCGCGGATGCGCAACTGGCCGCCGCCGGGCATCGCGTCACGGGCGTTGATGGCGAGGTTGAGCAGCAGCAGTTCCACTTGGCCCACGTCCGCCCGCACCGGCGCCACGTCGTCCGCCACGTCCAGCTCGATCACCACGGTCGTGCCGATGGTGCGCGCCAGCAGGTCGCCCATGCCGCGCAGCAGCGGCCCCAGCGCCACCGGCTCCAGACGCAGGTGCTGGCGCCGGCCGAACGCCAGCATGCGCTGGGTCAATGCGGCGCCGCGATCGGCCGCCCGCGTGGCGTTGACCAGCAGCCGGGTCAGCGACGGGTTGTCGCGCCCGCGCAGCGCCGCCAGTTCCAGGTTGCCGATGATCGCGGTCAGCAGGTTGTTGAAGTCGTGCGCGATGCCGCCGGTGAGCTGGCCGATCACCTCCATCTTCTGCGCCTGTTGCAGGCGCGCCTGCGCCTCCTCGCGCTCGCGGGTCTCCGCCTCCAGCTCCCGCGTGCGGTCGGCGATCCGGCGGGTCAGCGTGTCCTCGCGGGCCAGCAGGTCGTCGCGGGTGCGCTCGAAGGCGGCCAGCAGGTCGTTCAGCGCATGGGCGACGCGCCCGACATCGGAGCCGATGGCCCAGCCGTTGGCGGCCACCGGCACCCGCGCCGAGGCCTCGCCCAGCCGCCAGGCGTGGATCGTCCGCAACACGCTGGCCATCGGCTGCCCGATCGTGCGCCGCGCCAGCAGCGCCGCCGATGCCAGCGCCAGCGTGAGGCCAGCCCCCAGCAGTTCCAGCCGCAGGCTCGCTGCGGCCTCACGCGCGGCAAAGGCGGTCGTGACGCTGAAACCCACTTCGAGGAACAGTTCCCCCGGCGGCGCGCCCACCCGCTCGTAGCCGGTGATGCGGCGCTTGCCATCCGCCCATATCCGGTCGGCGATGCGCGGCCGTGCCGCCGCCGCCGTCCAGTGGTCGGCTTCCGGCCACGGCGCGCCGATCCGGTTCGCCCACGGCAGTTCGGCCAGCACCAGGCCGTCGCGGTCGGCCAGCACCAGCGCGGCCTCGTGCGGGCGTGGCCGCAACGCCAGCTCGTGTTGCAGCCAGACCAGGCTGACATTAGCTACCAACACCGGCGTGCCAGGCAGTTCGGTCGAGTCGCCAAGCGGCATGGCCATGGCCAGGTCCGGTTCGCCCGCGACCCGGCTGGCCCGGTATCCGGCAATGACGAAGCCCTGGCGTTCCCGCGCCATTGCCAGCGCCGGGGCCGATACCAGTGCCAGTGCCGGGGCCGACGTGTTCCTGGGCATGCCGGGGTCGCTGGAACAGAGTGGCTGGCCGTCGCCGCCGACCAGCGTGACGTCGCGGACGAACGCCAGCCGGCCTCGCGCCGCCTCCAGCACCCGCGAACAGGCTGCACTATCGCCAGACCGCATCGCCGGGTGCTCGGCGATCGCGACCATGGCGTTGCGGACCGCGGCGATGGTGCGGTCAAGCTCGGTCGCCACCGAGCGCGCCTCGCGCTGCACCTGCTGGCGGAGGTCGGTCATCTGCGCCCGTCGCAGCACGGCCTCGTTGTACAGGTCGACTCCGACCACCGGCAGCAGGGCGACCGCGACCGTAAGTATGACGCGGTTGATCAAACTCAATTCGGATGTCCCACACGCGCCTGCGCCGTCGTTTTACGCTCACCGGGGGCCAGCACCAAGCGACATCCGCAACAATTGACGACAGGGTTGCCGTGACGGGCATGGCGACGAATATAAGACGTGCCCTATGACGCCGATTCTGTTTGGATCGGCGTCATTCAGCCCTACATCTTTTGCCCGTCCACAGGACATTGATCGCCGCATGTCAGAAGCCGAATGGGAAATCCCGGTCAAGCTGCAACCCGACCCGGACGACTACGATTTCGATTTGGAGCGCACGCTGCGGGCCGTGGTCGGCCTGCGCGCCAACGTGCCCTCCGACGCCTTCACCGCCGGGACGCTCGGCACCGAGCGCAGCGGCAGCGGCGTCGTGATCCGCGCCGATGGGCTGGTGCTGACCATCGGCTACCTGATCACCGAGGCGGACAACGT
Source organism: Rhodospirillales bacterium (assembly GCA_043746535.1). Classification (GTDB taxonomy): domain Bacteria; phylum Pseudomonadota; class Alphaproteobacteria; order Acetobacterales; family Acetobacteraceae; genus CAVRQM01. Next base: position 1,874 of record JAYTQW010000051.1, on the reverse strand, counting down.
CTGGATAATCGCCTCCGACGGGCGCGCGATCCCCGGCCACGCGCTGGCATTCGACCAGACCACCGGGTTCGGGCTGGTGCAGGCGCTGGGCAAGCTCGACCTGCCGGCGCTGGAGTTCGGCGACAGCGACACGCTGAAGGTGGGCGCCACCGCCATCCTGGCCGCCAGTGGCGGGCGGGTGCATGCGATCGAGACCAAGGTGGTCGGGCGGCAGGAGTTCGCCGGCTATTGGGAATACCTGCTCGACGAGGCGATCTTCACCGCGCCGGCGCACCCGTTCTGGAGCGGCGCCGCACTGATCGGCGCCGATGGCCGTCTCTACGGCACCGGCTCGCTGATCCTGCAACAGGGCGACGGCAAGCGGCGGCACGACATGAACATGATCGTGCCGGTGTCGATCCTGCGCCCGGTGCTCGACGACCTGCTCACCATCGGGCGGGTCGACGCGCCGCCGCGTCCGTGGCTCGGCCTCTACGTCATGGAGAACGACGGCGCCCTGGTGGTGGGCGGGCTTGCCGATAACGGCCCGGCGGACAAGGCCGGCATCCAGGCCGGCGACCGCGTGCTCGGCGTCGGCGACGAGGACATCTCCGACCTGGGCGTGCTGTGGCGCCGGCTGTGGTCGTCCGGCAAGGCGGGTGCCCCGGTTCGGCTGCGGCTACAGCGCGACGACGACGAGATGACGGTGCGGGTGACCAGCGCCGACCGCAACAGCTTCCTGCGGACGCCTCGGTATCACTGAGGCCCCGATATCACTGAGCCCTCGGGCCGCCTCAGCCCCGCCAGCCTTCGACCGAGCCGCCGCCGAACACCACCTGCTGGCGCACCGCCGGCGTGAACAGGCCGTAGAGCATCCGGGCATCGGGCGCGCTCGTGGCGTCCAGCGCGGCGCGGTGTTCCGGCGACAGCGCGACATCCAGGGCAGCGGCGTTGTCGGACACCTGCCCGGCCCGGCTCACGCCCATCAGCGTCGACGTGACGCCTGGCCGGCCGGCCACCCAGGCCAATGCCACGCGCGCCATGCTTTGCCCCGCCTCGCCGGCGATCCGGCGCAGCGCATCCACGATCCGCCAGTTGCGCTCGGTGAACAGCGTGTCGCCGAACGGGTTGGCGCCATCCAGCCGCTTGTCGCCGTCCGGCCGCACCTCATCCGCGACAGCCGCGTCGCGCGGCAGGCCGCCAGTCCTCGGGGCGGCAGCCTCGACCGTGGCGCGATCGTATTTTCCGGTCAGCAACCCGTAGGCAAGCGGACTCCACGGCACCATGCCCAGGCCGAACTCCGCCGCCATCGGCACATGCTCGTCCTCGATGTCGCGGTTCACCAGCGAGTAGAAGTATTGCAGCGCAATCGGCCCGGGGACGCCACGGACGGCGGCCAGCGTCGCCAGCTTGGCCGCATACCACGCCGGGGCGTTCGACAGGCCCCAGTAGCGGGTCTTGCCCGACCGGACCAGGGCCGTCATCGTCTCCAGCAGCTCCTCGGCCGGCGTCACCGCGTCCCAGACATGGAGCCAGAACAGGTCCACGTAGTCGGTGCGCAGCCGGCGCAGCGAGCCATCGAGCGCCGCGTGCAGGTGCTTGGCGCCGTTGCCGCCCATGTGCGGACCCTGGCCGGACGCGAACCCCGCCTTGGTCGCGAGCACGATCCGGTCGCGCAGGCCACGCTCGGCGATGAAGCCGCCCAGCATCGTCTCGCTGCGCCCGCTGGAATAGACGTCGGCGGTGTCGACGAAATTGCCGCCCGCCTCCACGTAGGCGTCGAACACGGCGCGCGAGCCATCCTCGCCCGAACCCCAGCGCGCGGTGCCGAAGGTCATGGTGCCGAGCGCCAGCGGACTGACGGCCAGGCCCGAGCGGCCGAGGGTGCGGTAGTT
>JAYTQW010000050.1:0-5734 GCA_043746535.1 Rhodospirillales bacterium | reverse complement strand
GCGCGGTCGCGCGCCGCGTGGGCGGCGATGGCCGCGCGCAGCGCCTGCACCACCAGCGTCAGGCGCTGCGACAGGCTCGGTGCGGGTGCGGGGAGCGGGGGAGACACGAACGGAACAAGAACATAACCCGCAGCCTGTGTCAAGCGGCAATAGGAATACTTGCCTTGCCACGCGCCTGACGGAGCGAGAGTTTTTGCTTCTTTTTGCAAAAAGAAGCGCTGCCTTCGCTGCGGGTCCGAGTCACGGCGGGCTGGTATAAGGCTGCTCAGCCCGCCTGTAGCGCCGCTTCCACCGTCCGCACCGCCTGTAGCGGCAGTGCCGCGCGCCCCACCACCTTGCCGCCGATGGTGGCCAGCCAGTTGGCGCCTTCGGGCGGGTTGGGGCGCAGTTCGACCACCCGCGCCTCCTCGTCCAGCGCGATCGCCTGGAGGCGGCGTCCGTTGGTGCGCGGCGGCCCCAATATGCGAACGACGCGGGCGATTGGTTCGCCCGCGTCGTCCAGTCCGATCCATTCCAGCGTGCGGCCGCCGTCGTTGGAGGCCGCGTGGCGCCGGCCGCGCCGCCAGCGCAGGCGGCCCGCCGCTGACGGCTGCTCCGTCCGCATCGTCGGCGGTTACGCCGACTTCTTCACGATTTCCTCGGCGACGTTGCGCGGCACCGGGTCGTAGTGGTGGAACTGCATGGTGAACGAGGCGCGTCCCTTGGTCATGCTGCGCAGGTCGCTGATGTAGCCGAACATCTCCTTCAGCGGCACATGCGCCCGCACCATCACCGTGCTGCCGGCGCTGTCCTGGCTCTGGATGGTGCCGCGACGGCGGTTGAGGTCGCCCACCACGTCGCCGACATGGTCGCTCGGCATGGTGACCTCGACGTCCATGATCGGCTCCAGGATCACCGGGCCGGCCTTCTTCATGCCCTCGCGGAAGCAGGCCTTGGCGGCGATCTCGAAGGCCAGGGCGCTGGAGTCGACGTCGTGGTACTTGCCGTCCATCAGGCTGTACTTGAAGTCCACCGTCGGGAACCCGGCCAGCACGCCGGTATCGGCCTGCACGCGGATGCCTTTCTCCACCGCCGGGATGTATTCGCGCGGGATCGCGCCGCCGACCACCTTGTTCTCGAACAGCACGCCGGCGTTGCGCAACTGCGGCTCGAACATGACTTTCACTTCGGCATACTGGCCGGAGCCGCCGGTCTGCTTCTTGTGGGTGTAGGTCTCGGTGAACGACTTGGTGATGGTTTCGCGATAGGCCACCTGCGGCGCGCCGATGTTGGCCTCCACGCCGTACTCGCGGCGCAGGCGGTCGATGATGATTTCCAGATGCAGCTCGCCCATGCCGGACAGGATGGTCTGGCCGCTTTCCGGGTCGGTCTTCAGCCGCAGCGAGGGGTCCTCGCCGGCCAGCTTGGCCAGCCCCATGGTCATCTTCTCGACGCCATCCTTGGTCTTCGGCTCGACCGAGATGTCGATCACCGGCACCGGGAACGACATCCGCTCCAGCACCACCGGGTCGACCGAACTGGCCAGCGTGTCGCCGGTGCCGGTGTCCTTCAGGCCGACGAACGCCGCGATGTCGCCGGCGACCACTTCCTTGATCTCGGCGCGCTTGTCGGCGTGCATCTGGAACATGCGACCGACCCGCTCGCGGTGGTCCTTGGTGGTGTTCATCACCGTGTCGCCGCTCTTGAGCGTGCCGGCATAGACGCGCACGAAGGTCAGCGTGCCGTATTTGTCGTTGATGATCTTGAACGCCAGGCCCGCGAACGGCGCCGAGGCGTCGGCCTTGATGCGGCGGCGGTCGCTGTGCTCGCCATCCTCCTCGCCCTCCTCGGCGGCGATGGAGATGCCCGGCACGTCGACCGGCGACGGCAGGTAGTCGAGCACGGCATCCAGCAACGGCTGCACGCCCTTGTTCTTGAACGCGGTGCCGCACAGCACCGGGCGGAACGCGCCGCTGATGGTGCCGAGCTTGATGCACTTCTTCAGGGTGGCGACCTCGACATCGCCCTTGTCGAAATACTCCTCCATCGCCGCGTCATCCATCGACAACGCGGTGTCGAGCAGCAACTGGCGCGCTTCCTTCGCGCGCTCCATCATGTCGGCGGGGATTTCCTCGTCGTGGAACTTGGCGCCCAACTCGCCGCCTTCCCAGACGATCGCCCTCATCTCGACCAGATCGACCACGCCGATGAACTGGTCCTCGGTGCCGATGGGGAGCTGCAACGGCAGCGCCACGATGTCGAGCTTCTCCTTCAGCGTGTCGAACGCGCGGTAGAAGTCGGCGCCGGTGCGGTCGAGCTTGTTGATGAAGATGATGCGCGGCACGTTGTAGCGGTCGGCCAGCCGCCAGTTGGTCTCCGACTGCGGCTGCACGCCGGCCACGCCCTCGATGATGAACACGGCGCCGTCGAGCACGCGCAGGCTGCGGTTCACCTCGATGTTGAAATCGATGTGGCCCGGCGTGTCGATGATGTTGATGCGGTGGTCCTTCCACTCGCACGTCACGGCGGCGGAGGTGATGGTGATGCCGCGCTCACGCTCCTGCTCCATGTAGTCGGTGGTGGTGTTGCCGTCATGCACTTCGCCGATGCGGTGCGACACGCCGGTGTAGTACAGGATGCGCTCGGTCGTCGTGGTCTTGCCGGCGTCGATATGCGCGGTGATCCCGATGTTGCGGAGCTTGTCGAGGGAAATGGCAGACACGGTGGCCTCCTTGATCGGGCGAGCGTAGGGACGTCAACAACATGTGGTGAGCGGGCGATAGCGGGGCAACGCGGCGGGCGCGGACGAACGATGTTCCCGCGCCCCGCCAAGGCGGCTCACATGCCTTCCCGGACGATGTTTTGCAAGCCCGGGCTGTCAGCGGCTTCCCTACGGCTTCTTAACACACGCCGGCATCGATACGGCCTAGGCTGCCGGCATGGACATCGAAGCGGCGCATGCGGCGATCCGGTTTGGTCTGGGCCGGCGTGGCGCGGAGCCGTTGCCGGCGCGTCCACGCGACTGGCTGGCCGGCCAACTGGACGGTCCCGACCCGGACCTGAAGCGTCCCGCCCCCAGCATCGCCGACGCGCTCACCGCCCGCCGTCTGGACCGTGAAATGCCGCGCGACGCCGCGCTCGCGGCCGGGCCGGACCGCCGCTCCCGCGAGCGCGCGCTGTGGGACGGCGAACGCGCCGCCATCGCCAGCCACTGGCTGACGACGGATGCGCCGTTCCGCGAGCGGCTGGTGTGGTTCTGGGCCAACCACTTCACCATCAGCCTCAAGCGCGGCGAGCTCTTGGCGATGGCCGGGCCGTACCTGCGCGAGGCGATCCGCCCGCATGTCAACGGCCGGTTCGGCGACATGCTGGTGGCGGTGATGACGCATCCGGCGATGCTGACCTATCTCGACAACGCGGGTTCGGTCGGCCCGGACAGCAAGGCCGGCCTGAGGAGCAGGCGCGGGCTGAACGAGAACCTGGCCCGCGAAAGCCTCGAGCTGCACACCGTCAGCCCGGCTTCCGGCTACACGCAGTCGGATGTCACCGCCTATGCCAATATCCTCACCGGCTGGTCGGTCGAGGGTGGCGGCGACGCGCCCGGTTTCCGGTTCCGCCCCAACACCCACGAACCGGGCGTCAGGACGCTGATGGGGCAGTCGTTCCCCGCAGGCATGGCCGGCGGCCTGGGCGCCTTGTCGTGGCTGGGCCAGCACCCCGCCACCTACCGCCACCTCGCCACCAAGCTGGTGCGCCACTTCGTCGCCGACGATCCGCCGCCCTCGGCGGTGGCGCGCATCCAGGCGGTGCTGCATGAGGGCCACGGCGACCTGCGCGCGGCGTCGCTGGCGCTGATCGCGCTGCCGGAGGCGTGGCGGCCGCTGACCAAGCTGCGCTCGCCGTTCGACTACCTGATCGCGGCACTGCGGGCGCTCGACCTGCCGCCGGACCAGCGCACCGACCCGGCCGGCTGGCTGGCGGCGCTGGGCCAGCCGCTGTTGACCGCGCCGTTGCCGAACGGCTGGCCCGACACCGCCGCCGACTGGGCCAGCGGCGAGGCGTTGCTGCGCCGCGCCGACTGGGCCTGGGCCGTGGCGCCCCGCGCCGGCACGCTGGCGCCGCTGGAGGCAGCCGCCTCCAGCCTGGGTCCGCTCGCCTCCGCCACCACGCTCGACGCCATCCGCCGCGCGCCCTCGCCGCGCGAGGGGCTGACGCTGCTGCTCGCCTCGCCGGAGTTCCAGAGGAGATGAACGCGATGCCATTACCGGAGCCGATGCCGGGGCTGACCCGCCGCTCGGCGCTGCTCGGGCTGGGCGGCGCATTCACGCTGGGCCGGGCATCGCTGGCCTTCGCCGCGCCCGCCGCCACGCTGCACGACCGCCGGCTGGTCGTGGTGATCCTGCGCGGCGCACTCGATGGCCTGTCCGCCGTGGCGCCATACGGCGACCCCGACCTGGCCGCCCTGCGCGCGCCGCTGCTGCCAGGATTGCCCGGAACCGAAGGCGGGTTGCTCGACCTGGGCGGCTTCTACGGCCTGCATCCGGCGTTGGCCGGGCTGCACGGCCTGTATGCGGCCAGCCAGTTGCTGGTGGTGCACGCGGTCGCGGGCGACTGGCGCAGCCGCAGCCATTTCGACGCGCAGGACTATCTGGAGAGCGGGGCCGACCGCCGCATGACCAGCGGCTGGCTCAACCGCGCCGCCCTGGCATTGCCCGGCGCGGCCCGCGCCGGCGTGGCGGCCCCGCTGGCGGTCGGCCCGAATGTGCCGTTGCTGCTGCGCGGCACGGCGGCGGTGGACAACTGGCAGCCGCGCGGCTTCCGCCAGCCCGATCCGGACCTGTATGGCCGCCTCGTCGCCATGCACCGCCCGGACCCCGTCACCGGCCCGGCCATCGCCGCCGGGCTGCATGACCGCGGCTTCACCGACGCCGTGCTGGCCGGCGCCGAAGCGCCGCACAACCGGGGCAGCTTCCCGGCCCTGGCAGCCGCCGCCGGGCGCCTGCTCGCCGCTGCGGATGGCCCGCGCATCGCCGCGCTGGAGATCGGCGGCTGGGACACCCATGCCGGTCAGGCCAGCCGTCTGGCGGCCGGAGGCGGGCCGTTGCGCCAGTTGGACCAGGGGCTGGTGGCGCTGCGCGAGACACTGGGCGCTGCCTGGCTCAGGACGGCGGTGCTGGTGATGACCGAGTTCGGCCGCACCGTGCGAGTCAACGGCACCAACGGCACCGACCACGGCACCGCCACGGTGGCGTTCGTGCTGGGCGGCGCGGTGGCGGGCGGCAGGGTGCGGGCGAACTGGCCGGGCCTCGCCCCCGACCGGCTGTTCGAGGCGCGCGACCTGCAACCGACCACCGACCTGCGCTCGGTCGCCAAGGGGTTGCTCGCTGGCCATCTCGGCCTGTCCGACACGGCGCTGGCCGGCGTGTTCCCGAACTCCGGCGCGGCGATGCCGAGCACTGGAATGCTGCGGGCCTGATCCGGGGCCTTGCCTTCGCCAGCCGCATGAGGGAGGTGTTTGCGCCAGCGCATCGATGGATGACGACTCGCGTCATGGGAAGCAGCACATGAACACACTGGCCAGGGCGATTTCAGGACGGCCAAGGTTGTTCTTCGCAGCAGCGGTCGGCGCGGTGGCGGCGCTGGCGTTCCCGCATGCGTGGGCACCGCTGATCCGTGCGCTGCTGGCCTGGGACCTGGGCTGCGCGGTGTTCCTGGTGCTGGCGGCGCACCTGTTCACGCGCGAACGCGACATCGC
>JAYTQW010000049.1:0-8505 GCA_043746535.1 Rhodospirillales bacterium | reverse complement strand
TCGCGCCCGGTGACCGCGAACGGGCGCAGGTCGAGATGGCGCGGCCGGATGCCCTCGTCGGTCAGGGTCGGCGCCACCGACAGCGAGACCACCGGCTGGCTGACCCAGTTCGACGGGTCGGCGATCAGCGCGGCGCGCGCCACCTCCAGCTCGGCACGGCTGGCGCGCGGGCCGATGGTAATGCCGTAGCCGCCCGACTCGCCGACCGGCTTCACCACCAACTCGGCGAGGCGCTCCAGCGTGTAGGCCAGCGCCGCCGGCTCGCGGCAGATATGCGTCTCCACGTTCGGCAGGATGGCGTCCTCGCCCAGGTAGTAGCGGATGATGCGCGGCATGTAGGCGTACACCGCCTTGTCGTCGGCGACGCCGGTGCCGACGGCGTTGGCCAGCGTCACATTGCCGCGCCGCCACGCGCCGATCAGGCCGGGCACGCCGAGCAGGCTGTCCGGGCGGAACACGGTGGGGTCGAGGAAGTCGTCGCCGATGCGGCGATAGATGGTGTGGACCGGCTGCCGCCCGCCGGTCACCCGCATCCACACGCGGTCGTCCTCCACCATCAGGTCGGCGCCCTGCACCAGCGGCACGCCCATCTCGCGGGCCAGGAACACATGCTCGAAATAGGCCGAGTTGTAGATGCCGGGGCTGAGCAGCACCACCTGCGGGTTGTCCACCCCCTCCGGCGCGATCTCGCTCATCGCCTCCAGCAGCCGGCGGCCGTAATCGTCGACCGGACGCAGCCGCATCCCGGCCATCAGGTCGGGGAACGCGCGCGACATGAGGTGCCGGTTCTCGACCACGTAGGAGACGCCGGACGGGGTGCGGGCGTTGTCCTCCAGCACCAGGAACTCGCCCTTCTGGTCACGCACGATGTCGGTGCCGCAGATGTGGACGTAGGTGCCGAAGCGCACCGGGAAGTCCTTCATCTCCGGCCGGTAATGGGCGTTGCCGAACACCAGCTCAGCCGGGACGATGCCGTCGCGGATGGCGTGCGCGTCGTGGTAAATGTCATGCAGGAAGGCGTTCAGGGCGGCCACTCGCTGCTTGACGCCGGCCTCCAGCACCCGCCACTCGGCGGCGGTCAGGATGCGCGGAATGCAGTCGAACGGCAAGATACGGTCGATCGCGGTGGCTTCGGAATAGACGGTGAAGGTGACGCCGAGATTGATGAGATCTGTCTCCGCCGCCGCCGCGCGGGCACGCAGGGCGTCGAGTCCGATCGCGCCGATGCGCGCCCGCACCCGGTCGGCGGCGCCGCCATCGCCGGGGCGCCGGCTGGTGATCTCGCAAAAATAGCCCTCGGCGGCGTAGTCGGCGAATGGGTCGGCACGGATCGCCTGGTTGGCGTCTGACCGCATCGGCGTGGATTGGCCGGATACGAACAGTCCGGACAGGGTCGGATCGAGCGGCATGAGAGTTGACGGTTCGGCATCACGCATGAGAGGCGTCCTGGGCTACGGGGCATCCATATTCCGGGATGGACCATCGCAGCATAACAGACCTGCCACATATGCAACCCCCTTCGACAATGGCCGTTGCCGTGCAGGGTTATGTTATACCGTTCATTGCCGCCGGTCGGCGCGCACGCGCCACATGACCAGAGACATCGTACCGAGGTATGCTTTTCTGTTGCCTTTCCAGGCTATAGGCGGTTTACCTCACACGCGATCTCATCTGCCTCACTGGTTGCCAGTGGCATGCCGTCGCTGTCGTGCCTGCTGCAATATCACAGACACATTGCTCGGAGTGCGCCATGCGCCCGCTGTTTTCCGCCATCGTTGCCGCAGGCCTTCTGGCCAGCAACATAGCCTATGCCGCCCAATGCGCCCGCCCGGTCGAGCGGGCGGCGTTCGATATCGCCGGCCTCAAGAGCCAACTTATGGTGACCGCGATCTCCTGCCAGCTCGAGGACAAATACAATGCCTTCATCATGCGCTACCGCACCGACCTGCTCACCCAGGAGAGGTCGCTGAACAGCTACTTCAACCGCGCCTATGGCCGCAGTTGGCAGAAGCAGCACGACGACTACATCACGCTGCTGGCGAATGCCGAATCGGAGGTCGGCATCAAGTCGGGAACACTGTTCTGCAACCAGAACAAGGTCATGTTCGACGAGGTCATGGCGCTGAAGAACAGCCATGACCTGCCCGGCTACGCCGCCGGCAAGACGCTGATCCAGCCGGTCACGCTGATCGACTGCCCGCTGGTCACCAAGGTGAAGCCGACGCGGACGGCAAAGAAGTAAGCTCTCGGACATTTCCGTTCGCCGGACCCGCAGCGGACGCTGCGGGTTTTTTTATGTCCGCGCCGACGATGCGGGTGGTCCGCTTCCAGCCAAAAATAAAGGCCCGGCCCAATCGCTTGGGCCGGGCCTTTCTATCCCCGGCTTGCGCCGGGGATAGCGGGATGGCGTGGTTACTTCAGGACGATCTCGACGCGGCGGTTCTGCGGCTCACGCACGCCGGCGGCGGTCGGCACCAGCGGGTGGGTGTCGCCGAATGCCTGGATGCCGATCTCGGACTTCGGCACGCCAAGGCGGACCAGCTCCGCCGCGACATTGTCGGCGCGACGCAGCGACAGCTTCTGGTTGTAGGCCGGGGTGCCCGAGCGGTCGGCGTAACCCGACACTTCGATCGTGCTGACCTTGACACGAGTCGCGTTGGAGGCGGCCTCGCCGATGATCTGGCGCGCACGGGCGGTCAGATCGGCCTTGTCCCAGTCGAAGAACACGAGGTAGGTGCGGGCCGGCTGGGCGACCGGGGGCGCCGCCACGACCGGCGCCGGCGGCGGCGGCGGGGTCGGCACGTTGAAGGCATAGCGCAGGCCGACCAAGCCGACATGGCTGAACTGGCTGTCCAGCTTCGTCGACGCGCCCGAGGAGCCAGCGTTGCTGGTGAAGTTTCCGGTGTACCTGTTGGACGCGAACTCGTAGATGAAGCGGTATTCAGCGGTGAATGCCAAGCCCGGCACCGACGAAATCGGGAAGGCCGCGCCGATGATGGCCTGGCCGGCGACCGAGCCGTGCGACTTGTCGTTGAAGTTATAGCTGTTCACGAAGCCATTGTTGCCGCTGCCCGGAACCGAGTAGTTGGCATGGTGCAGGCTGGTTTCCTGGTAGCCGACGCCGACGCCGACATAGGGGAATACGTAGTCCTGGCCGACATCGAAATCGAACAGGCCGTTGACGAACGCGCCATACTTCTGGAACTGCGCCTTGCCGGTGCGGCCACCGCCAACGCCATAGAAATGGTCCGTCTGGTTCAGGTAGTCGCCCTGAAGCTCGACGCGGAAGCCGTTGCCCAGGCCGTAGCCCACGCTGCCGACACCGGCGGCGCCGCCGTCATCCTTGAGCTTGCCAGTGTTGTTGAAGGTCTGGCCCTGGGTCGAATAGTTCTTCACCTTGGTGTTGGTGGTGAAGCCGTAGCCGACGCCGCCGCCGACATAGAGGCCATCGATTGGCTGGGCCATCGCTGCGACCGGGGTCGCCAGCAGGGTTGCCGTAAGCAGCGCACTGCGGAGCTTCATCAAAATTCTCCTCGTTTTCGTGACGGCACCCGTGGTGCCGCCGGGACCAGGGTCCGGCGGTCAGCCGCAGTCCTGTTGACTCTCACATTATCCGTGGCAGGCCATCGAAACCAGCGCCCATCGCGCCAACCAATGGGACACAACGCCGTTCGCGAGCCATATGTGGCGCATTTGCAACAGACACTGTGGCGATCACGGTACGGTGATCTGTTGTCTAGCGGTAAACAATTTCCACCCGCCGGTTCTGCGGCTCCCGTACCCCCGCCCTGGTGGGCACCGCCGGACGCCGGTCGCCGTAGGCATGCACGTCGATCGCCTCTGCCGGCACCCCGGAGCGCTGCATCTCGGCGGCGACGTTCTGCGCGCGGCGCCGCGAAAGCGCGCGGTTGTACGCGGCGCCGCCGGTGCGGTCGGCGTAACCGCTGACCTCGATCCTGGTGTGGCGCACCCGTCCCGAGTTGCGCACCGCCTCCGCCACCAGGTCACGGGCGCGCGGCGTCAGCTCGGCCCGGTCCCAATCGAAGAAGATGAGGTAGGTGCGGGCGGCGGCCACCGCCTCCACCGGCACCGCCAGGGGTGGCCGCTCGGGCGTCGCCGACGGATCGACGGCGCCGAACGCATAGCGCAGGCCGACCAGCACCTCATGGTTGCCGTCGTCGCTGGTATGGGTGCGGCCTTGCGCAGGCAAGGCGGGCGGGGCCACCGCCGAGTAACGGTAGGTCCGGCTGCCGCCCAGGCCGAGGTAGCGGTATTCGGCGGTCAGCGAGAGGCCCGGCACGAGGTCGACCGGGAAGCTGGCGCCGACGATGGCCTGATAGGCGAGCCGTCCGAGTGTCTGCCTGACCGACATCGTCGCCGGCAGGCGCCCCCCGCCGCCAAGCGCCACATCGTTCCAGCCGACCTCCTGGTAACCGCCGCCAAGGCCGACATAGGGGAAGGCCCAGCCAAATCCTGAATCGATGTCGAACAGCACGTTGGCCATGGCGCCGACCTTGGTTTCGCGGCCGCCGCCGGGTCCCGCGTGCCTTTGGCCATTCCCGCGATAGTCGCCCTCCAACTCGACCCGCACGCCGTTGCCAAGGCCGTAGCCCAGGCTGCCGACGCCCACGACGCCGCCGCCGAACGCTATCTTTGCGGACGCCGGCGCGAGGCCGGAGCCTCCGACCGGGCCTACCTGCGCGTGCTCGGTCTGCAACAGCGAGGCGCCGGCCCCGGCGCCGATGTAGAACCCGGACACCGGCTGCGCCCGCGCCGGCGAAATCGCCAGGACCGCCCACCCCAGGGCGACAGCCGGGGGGACGAGGAGCCGAAGGCTGGCGGCGGGGCGGTGCCAGTGTCGCGGCATGGCTTCGTCACTCCAGTCATGACGCCCGGATCGCGGATACGCGGATCGTGGGCAGCGGATCGTGGGCACGCGGATCGTAGGCACGTGGATCAGGGGGCACTTAGCACCGCGACATTGCGCGAGCTTGCGTAAATGATGCCGAAGCTAACGGTCCGCGATGGCCGGAGTCCAGCTATGGGAGGCGCCAGACCTCCTGGCAGGCAATGCGTGGCGCCGGGCTTCGCATCCGCCAGGTCGAGATCGAACGAGTCGGGCACAGCGGCGACGCCATCTGCCCGACCAGCGTGCGCGGGGCACACACCGAAACCGTCGCAGACCAGGTTGACCACCGAGCCGCACACCGGGCGCGGCACGACAAGGACAGCAGCGCGGGAACCCGTCAGGCATTGCCGGTCACCGGCCTCCGTCAGTCGAGGATGCGCCCGCCGAACGGCGGCAGCAGGTCAGGGCTTTCGAACTCCAGCACCCAGAGGTCCGGGTCGGTCCGCACCTGGCGCGCGACATAGGCATCCGCCGCCGCCGTATCGACCGGGGTACGGCCGGTGGCGCGCAGCCATGCCAGTTCCCCGGCCGCGTCGCGCATCTGGCTGAGCACGCAGAGGCCGCCGGCGCGGTCGCGCAGCACCACCAGTACGCCGCCGGCATCGGCGTCGCCGCGCCGCGCCACCACGCCGTAGCGGCCATCCTGCTGGCCCATGCGCAACGCCATCTGCACCCAGAAGGCAGCCTTCACCCGGTCCTCGGCCACGCCCGCCCCCTGTCGATCCCGCGCCGCTTACTTGATGGCGCGGCGCGACACTGCCACAAACGGCGGCGCGGGATGCGCGGACGATGAGGGTGCGATGATAAGGCCAGAGCAGGTTAAAGCGGGGCAGATCAAGGCGGGACAGGCCAAGCCGGCGAAATCGGACGCCAAGCCCCCCGCGCCGGAGATGAGCGAGGGCCAGCGCGCCTACGAGGCCCGCCGCGCCGCCAAGGCGGGCATGAGCGTCGACCGCTGGCTGGAGCAGAAGCGCCGCGCGGAGGCCGCGGAGCGCAAGCGGGCCGCCACACCCGCCGTCGCCGTCAAGCCGCCAGGGCTGCTGAAGCGGCTGCTCGACCGGGCGCACAAGCCGCTCTGAGCGGCGGCGTGGCTACGGCGGCCCTCGCCGCGCATGCGGACTGGAGCATCGATCCGCGCAAGCGGTGGATGACCCTGGCCCGCCCGCATCGCGGCGCGTGGCTGGTGGATGCGCCGGTGCCGGTGGGGCCGCTCGACACGCTGCTGGCACGCCTGCTGCTGCGGGCCGGGGGCGGCGCGGTGGTGCTGGGCGTCGACCTGCCGCTCGGGCTGCCGCGCGAGTACGTGGCGCGGCACGGGCTTGCCGGCGACTTCCCGGCGTTCCTGCGCGGATTGGCCGGCCGTCCGGGCTTCTTCGAGCTGTGCCACACGCTCGATCAGGTCTCGGTGGACCGCCCGTTCTACCCGGCGCGCGCGGTGGCCGGCATGACCCGCGCGGGCCATGCGACGGCGCTCGGCCTGGCGGACGCGCATGGCCTGTCGCGGCTGTGCGACCGCGCCACCGGCCAGCGCCCGGCGGGGGCGCCGCTGTTCTGGACCCTGGGCGCCAACCAGACCGGGCGCGCCGCGATCACCGCCTGGCGCGACCTGCTGGCGCCGGCCTGGTGCCGCGACCGCGCGGCGTGGCCGAAACTGTGGCCGTTCGAGGGCGACCTGCTGGCGCTGCTCGAACCCGGCCGCGTGGTGCTGGCGGAGACCTACCCGGCCGAGGCGATGCGGCAACTGGACCTCGCGATGGCCGGCAGCAAGCGGCGGCAGGCCGACCGCGCGAGGCTGGCCGGGAAGCTGTTCGCCGCCTTTGCCGCCATCGCGGCGATCCCCGCGCCGGCGCTGCAAGCCGCCATTGCCGCCGGTTGCGGCGCCGATGCCGCCGGCGAGGACCGCTTCGACAGCATCCTCGGGCTGCTATGCGTGCTGCATGTCCTCGAACGGCGCCGGCCGGACGGGTTGCCGGCGGCGGCGGCGAATGACGGCTGGCTGCGCCGGTGGGAGGGCTGGGCGCTCGGCCAGACCGCCCTGCCCACGGTTGCCGTGTCACATGCTAATCACACGGACGCGGAAACGAGACCGTGCTAACGCAACGCGCGTCATTGGAGATCGCACGCATGAACATGGTGGCACCGCCGGCAGCCGTCAGTCTGCTGGACTCCAACACGCGGGTGGCGCCTGCCCCGCTCGACGCCGCCGCGCCCGGCCTTGACGACATCGTGCCGGTGGTCCTGTCCGGCGGCTCCGGCACCCGGCTGTGGCCGGTGTCGCGCGAGAGCTTCCCCAAGCAGTTCTGGCCGCTGGTGACCGACCGCTCGATGATCGACGAGACGGTGCGCCGTGGCGTGGGACCGGGGTTCGCGCCCCCGGTGATCGTCTGCAACCACGAGCACCGCTTCCTGGTCGCCGAGCAGATGCGCCTCGCCGGCGCCCCCGACGCGCGCATCGTGCTGGAGCCGGTCGGGCGCAACAGCGCGCCGGCGATCACCGCCGCCGCCCTGCTGGTGGCGGAGCGGAACCCGGACGCGGTGCTGTGGCTGATGGCCGCCGATGCCGCCATCGCCGACGTGGCGACGCTGCACCGCCTGCTCGCCACCGCCGTGGTCGCCGCGCGCGCCGGCCGCGTCGTCACCTTCGGCATGCGCCCGACCGGCCCGGAGGTCGGCTACGGCTACATCGAGGTCGGCGAAAAGCTCAACGGGTTGGACGGCGCGCACGCGCTGGTGCGCTTCGTGGAGAAGCCGGATGCCGCCGCCGCCGCCGCCATGGTCGCCTCCGGCAACCATCTGTGGAACTCCGGCATGTTCGTGTTCACCGCCGCCACGCTGCTGGAGGAGATGGCCCGCTACGCGCCCGAGGTGCTGGAGGCGGTGCGCCGCGCCTTCGCCGGACGAACCCAGGATCTCGACTTCATCCGCCTCGCCCCCGCCGCCTTCGCCGCCTCGCCCAACATCAGCATCGACTACGCGGTCGCCGAGCGCACCCAGCGCGCCGCCGTGGTGCCGGCGGAACTCGGCTGGTCCGATGTCGGCAGTTGGGGCGCGCTGTGGGAGCTGGGCGAGAAGGACGCCGCCGGCAACGTCGCGGTCGGCGACGTGCTGCTGGAGGGGTCGCGCGACTGCTACGCGCGCAGCGACGGCATCCTCACCGCCGTGGTCGGGTTGCAGGACGTGGTGATCGTGGTGACCGAGGACGCGGTGCTGGCAATGCACCGCAACCGCGCGCAGGACGTGAAGAAGGTGGTCGAACGGCTGCGCGCGGCCAGGCGGCACGAGGCGGTGGCGCATAACCGCGAGTACCGCCCCTGGGGCTTCCACGAGCACCTCATCAAGGGCGACCGCTTCGCGGTGAAGCGCATCGTGGTGCTGCCGGGCGAGCACATCACCCTGCAAAAGCACTTCAACCGCGCCGAGCATTGGGTCGTCGTCCACGGCACCGCCCTGGTCACCCGCGACGAGGAGCGGCTGCTGATCCGCGAGAACGAGAGCATCTACCTGCCGCTCGGCTGCACCCACCGCCTGGACAACCCCGGCCGCATCGAACTGACGCTGATCGAGGTGCAGTCCGGCAGCTACCTGGGCGAGGACGA
>JAYTQW010000048.1:0-1745 GCA_043746535.1 Rhodospirillales bacterium | reverse complement strand
GCGCAGACGCTGCCGCTCGGCATCATCCGGCTGGGCGAGCGCGCCGGCGGCGACCCGGTCCGGGCACGGGCGCTGGCGGAGGCGGACCTGGCCGGGGTCGGCTGGCTGGCCGAGGGGCTCGGGCGCGACCTGTACCTAGTCGGCGGCGCGTGGCGGGCGTTGGCGCGCATCCACATCGCCCAGACCAACTACCCGCTCAACATCGTCCACCACTACACCATCAGCCGCGAGGAGGCGCGCGCCCTCACCGGCGTCATCGCCGCCGCCAGCCGGAAGGTGCTGGAGAAGCTGCCGGGGGCGCCGCGCCGCCGCGTCGACGACCTGCCGCTGGCCGCCGTGACGCTGCGCCGGGTGCTGCGCGCCACCGGCGCGCGGCGCGTGGTGTTCAGCGCCAACGGCCTGCGCGAGGGCTGGTACATGCAGCACATCGCCGCCGGCTCGCGCGGGCAGGACCCGCTGCTGGCCGCCGCCCAGGACACCGCGCAGTTGCGCCGCGACCCCAACCTGCCGCCGGCCCTGCTCGCCTGGACCCAGCCGCTGTTCGTGGCCGAGAGCCGCGAGAGCCGCCGGCTGCGTGAGGCGGCGTGCTGGCTGTCCGACATCGGCAGCCACGACCACCCCGAATACCGCGCCGAGCAGTCGTTCCTGCGCGTGCTGCACCAGCCCGGAGTCACCCTCGACCACCACGCCCGCGCCTTCCTGGCCCTGGTCACGGCGCTGCGCTACGAGGCGGAGCCGGAAGCGCCCTTCCTGGCGCCGGCGCGGATGCTGCTGAGCACCGAGGCGCTGCACCGCGCCACCGTGCTCGGCTGCGCGTTGCGGCTGGCCTACACACTGTCGGCCGGCACCACAGACCTGCTGGAAGCGACGCGGCTGCTGGTTGGGGAGGCGCTGGTGCTGCGATTGGCTCCTGGACTCGGCGTGTTCGCGGGGGATAGCGTCACCCGGCGGTTGGAGCGGCTGGCATTGGCGATTGGGCTGCCGGGGAGCACGGATTTGGCGGCGTGACCAATCCGCTGTGACAGCGAGTCTCTAGACGCCAGGCAAGCAGTTCTTTTTTGCAAAAAAGAACCAAAAAACTCTGACTGGTTAGGTGTACGTGCGTCCCATTCGTGCAGCGGCGCCGTATGTTTTGATATCGTAATATTACGGACGTGCATAGCCTCGCTCACGCCAAGGCCACGCCGAAGGCGGGCACGCGGGGTCGGGCGCGACGCCTGGGCGGTGGCCGCGAGGGCGTTGGCGGTTCCGGCGCCGGGGCGGGCGATGGCAGTGGGTCGGGCGATGGCTGTGGGTCCGGTCGCTGGAACAGCGCCGGCGGGAAGCCCGGCCCGGCCTCGATGCCCAGCATGCGGCACAGCGGGCGCAGGATGCGCCCCGCCCCCGGCGCGACGGCCAGCAAGGCCGCAAGCTCGGGGTCCCCCAGCAGGTGGCACACCTGACTGCGCAGGGGCAGGATGCTGGGGGCGAGGCGGGCCAGCCAGGCGAAGCCTTGCGGCAGGCCAGGGGGCCGGGAGCGTGGCGTCTCGGGTGCTGCACGCGGCCTCGTCGCTCTTGGTGCAACGGCCACCTTGCCGGCCTGGACCCGTGCCGCCAGGGCGGCGAAGCGCTGTGCCAGGCGGTTCAGGTAGGGCCACACCAGCCAGGCCACGGCCACCGTGGCGCGGTCGCGCGCCGCGTGGGCGGCGATGGCCGCGCGCAGGGCTTGCACCACCAGCGTCAGGCGCTGCGACAGGCTCGGTGCG
>JAYTQW010000047.1:0-4418 GCA_043746535.1 Rhodospirillales bacterium | reverse complement strand
CGCTCGCCGGCGTCGCGCAGCGTGGCGGAGGTCATCAGCAGCCCGTGCGCCGGCTGCGCCAGGGTGGCCGCGAACGGCACCGTGGGATCGAGCCAGTGGCGCAGCAGGCCGACATCGCGGTCGCCGGCCTCGCGCCGGTCCAGGCGCAGGAAATGCACATGGTCGGGACGGGTGCCCGGCTCCGGCTGCGGCTCGGCCACCACGCGCAGCATCGCCTGCCAGCCGGTGACGCGATCGAGCGCCCGGCGGCGCAGGCTGCGGCAGACCGCCTCGATGCGGACCCGGGTGGCGCTGTCCATGTCCTCCGCCTCCTCCTCGACGCGGGCGGCGAGGCGCTCGACCAGGGTGCGCAGCGGCTGCTCCAGGCGCGACAGCGCGCGGCCGAGGTCGGTGGCGGCGGCGGGCAGGTCGGCATCGACCGGGAACAGGTCGATCTCGTGGCTGCCGCGCGCCAGCTCGGCGTCGCCACCCAGCCGCGCCATCACCTGCCGCCGCAACACGCGCAGCAGCGCCTCGGTCGGGTTGGGGCGGCCACCCTCGCTGTGCGCGGGCATCGCGTCGCGTTCGGTCAGCCGCGCCACCCAGCCCGGTCCCGGCAGCGCGCGGGCGGCCTGCAGCAGGGCTTCCAGCGGCGTCGACAGGTCGGCGCGGTCGGCGACCAGATCCTCCAGCCGGCGGCGGATGCCTTTCGCGCGTGAGGAGCCTTGCCCCTCAGCGCCCAGCAGCCAGCGGCGCAACTCCGCCGCCTCGATGCCGGATAGTTCGGCGGAGAACGCGCTGTCGGCGGCGTCGAACACATGGTGGCCCTCGTCGAACACGTAGCGCAGCGGCATGGTGGGGTCCTCGCCGGCGCCGCCCCAGTTCCAGTTGTACGCCGCCTGGGTCATCACCAGCGCGTGGTTCGCCACCACCAGGTCGGCGGTGCGGGCGCGGCGGATGCCGTGCTCCACGAAGCAGCGGCGCCAATGCGGGCAGGCGGAGAAGATGCACTCGCCGCGCCGGTCGGCCAGCCCCAGCGTGGTGCCGGCGCCGAACAGCTCGATGAACCAGCCGGGCAGGTCGCCGCCGGCCAGGTCGCCGTCGTTGGTTGCCATCGCCCAGCGCGCGACCAGGCCGAGCGGCACGATGCCGGACCCCATGCCGGCGCCGGCGGTGTTGACCGCCTCCTCCATGTTCAACAGGCACAGGTAGTTCTCGCGGCCCTTGCGCACCACCACGCGGCGGCGACGCTCGGCGGCGTCGGGGATCAGGCGCGCCACCTCGCTTTCGACCTGGCGTTGCAGGTGACGGGTGTAGGTGGCGATCCAGACCGGGCCGTGGTTGCGCTCCGCCCACAGGCTTGCGGGGGCGATGTAGGCCAGCGTCTTGCCGGTGCCGGTGCCCGCCTCCGCCAGCACCACCACCGGATCGCCACGCCTGGCGCGCGGCGCGAACGCGGCGGCGGCGGCGGCGGCGTAGTCGGACTGGCCGGGGCGCTGTTCCGAGGACGCGCCGAGCATCGATGCCAGCCTGCCGCGCGCCTCCGGCCCGCTGACCGCGAGTGCTCCGGGCGGCGGCGGTGGCGCCACGTCCTCCCACTCCGGCAGCCGCCGCCACACCTTCAGCGGCTCCATGGTCGGCAGCGCCGCCGCCTGGCCCAGCGCCGCCAGCACCGGGCGCGCCCATGGCCACCCGGCCTGGCCCATGCGCGCGGCCAGGGCGGCGGCGTCGCGGTTGGCCGGCAGCGCGTGCCCGGCGGCGAGGCGGGCCAGCAGCGCCTGCGCCAGATCCGGCAGCAGCGCCGCCATCGCCGCGATGCCGCCGTCCGGCGGCGTGAAGTCGAGCGCCAGCGCCAGACCGCGCGGCGTCGGCGTGACCGGGATGGCCGGCAGCACGAAGGCGAACAGCTCCAGCAGGTCGTAGGCCGGCAACTGCGGCTGGCGCAGCCGGTGGCGCGTGGCCGGCGCGTGGACCAGCAGCGGCGGCGCCATGCCGGCCAGTGCCACGCCGGCGGCGCGGCTGTCCAGTTCCAGCAACTCGCCATCCTCCGTCAGGATGGCGGCGCGGGCGAACCCGGCCACCACGGCGGGGGCCGACGGCAACACGATGCGTGGGGCGGAGGCGCGCGGGCCGATGATGGGGGGTTGGCCCGGCGACTCGGTCATACCGTCAATATAAGCGGTGGGCCCGAACGACCAAGCGGTCGATTGACCAACCGATGCCCCGTCCATAGCTTGCGCGGCAGCATGTCCGAGATAATTTCCCCCACGGCCGTTCCGAAATCGCCCCCTCCAAAATCTTGGCCGTTCGAGGAGGCGCAGAAGGTCGCGGCGCGCATGGCGGCCACTCCGGGCAAGGTCGCGCTGTTCGAGACCGGCTATGGGCCGTCCGGGCTGCCGCACATCGGCACCTTCGGCGAGGTGGCGCGCACCACCTGGGTCCGTCACGCCTATACCGCGCTGACTGGGCTGCCGGCGCGGTTGGTGGCGTACAGCGACGACATGGACGGGCTGCGCAAGGTGCCCGACAACGTGCCGAACGGCGATGGGCTGCGGGCCTACCTGGGCCAGCGGCTGACCAGCGTGCCGGACCCGTACGGGACCCATGCCAGCTTCGGCGCACACAACAACGCCCGGCTGCGCGCCTTTCTCGACGGCTTCGGTTTCGAGTACGAGTTCGTCTCCTCGACCGAGCTCTATCAATCCGGCCGTTTCGACACGGCGCTGCGGCGGGTGCTGGAGCGCCATGACGCCATCGTCGCCGCCATCCTGCCCACCCTGGGGGCGGAGCGGGCGGCCACCTACTCGCCGTTCCTGCCGGTGCATCCGCGCACCGGCGTCGTGATGCAGGTGGCGATCGAGCGCATCGACCTGGCTGCCGGGACGGTCGCCTGGCGCGACCCGCCCGATGGCGCCTGGTTCGAGACCCCGGTCACCGGCGGCGCCTGCAAGTTGCAGTGGAAGGCCGATTGGGGGATGCGCTGGCACGCGCTCGGCGTCGATTACGAGATGTCGGGCAAGGACCTGATCGACAGCGTGCGGCTGTCCGGCAAGATCTGCCGCATCCTTGGCAGCGAGCCGCCGGCGGGCTTCACCTACGAGTTGTTCCTGGACGAGGCCGGCCAGAAGATCAGCAAGAGCCGCGGCAACGGCCTGACCATCGACGACTGGCTGCGCTATGCCCCGCCGGAGAGCCTGAGCCAGTTCATGTTCAACCAGCCGCAGCGGGCGAAGCGGCTGTTCTTCGACGTGATCCCGCGCGCGGTGGACGAGTACCTGGCCAACGCCGAGCGCGCGCGCATACAGCCGCCGGCCGAGCGGCTGGCGAACCCGGCCTGGCACATCCACGGCGGCGCGGTGCCGGAGGGCGCGCACAGCCCGCTGTCGTTCGCCATGCTGCTCAATCTCGCCAGTGTGGTGAACGCCGAGCGGGCGGACATGCTGTGGGGCTACATCCAGGCCTACGCTCCCGGCGCCTCGCCGGAGGCCTCGCCATTCCTGGCCCGGCTGGTCGACTGCGCGCTGGCGTACTACCGCGATTTCGTCCGTGCCTCGAAAAGCTTCCGCGAGCCCGGCGAGATGGAGCGCGCCGCCCTGGCCGACCTCGCCGAGTGCCTGCGCGTCATGCCGCCGGACACTCCCGCCGAGGACATCCAGACGGTGGTGTACGAAGTCGGCAAGCGCCACCCGTTCCCGGATCTGCGGGCGTGGTTCGGTTGCCTGTACCAAGTGCTGCTCGGCCAAAGCGAGGGGCCGCGTTTCGGCCAGTTCGCCGCCCTGTACGGCATCCCGGCCACGGTGCGGCTGATCGAGGACGCCCTGGCGAGAACGCAAGCGACCGCCGCCTGACCATGTGGGCGATCGTCAAGCGCCGTGGACGGCATTTGCCGGCGATCCTGGGCGTGCTGCTGCTGTTCGGCGCCATCTACGTGGTGCAGCGGGAGTTCCGCAGCCTCAAGATCCATGACATCGCCGCCGCCCTGGGCCGTATCCCGAAGCTGGCGCTGCTGGCCTCGTTTGGCTGGACCGTCGTCTCGTACGGCGTGCTGACGTTCTATGACCGGCTCGGCACCATCTACGCCGGCCGCCCGGTCAGCTATCGCAAGGTCGCCTTCGCGTCGTTCTGCGCCTATGCGCTGGCGCACAACCTCGGCTTCGCCGCCGTGTCGGGTGCGGCCGTACGCTACCGGCTGTATGCCAACTGGGGCCTGACGCCGCTACAGATCGGCAAGGTGATCGCCTTCTGTAGCCTGACTTTCGGGCTGGGCGGCATGGTGCTGGCGGCCAGCATCCTGTTCTTCGAGCCGGGCAGCGTGCCGTTCTTCGGCGATCACCTGCCTGCCTGGGCGATGTACCTGACCGGCTGCGCCATGCTCGGCGTCACCACCGGCTACATCGTCACCGCGCGCATCGTCGGCACGCTGACGCTGTTCGGCCACG
>JAYTQW010000046.1:0-4216 GCA_043746535.1 Rhodospirillales bacterium | reverse complement strand
CTCCAGCAGCGGCAGCAGGTCGCCGATGCGGGTCAGCGTGGCGCTGCATATGTTGTAGGCCTCGCCGGGCGCGCCGCGCTCGGCCAGCAGCAGCAGCGCGGAGATCAGGTCGGACACGTCGATGATGGCGCGGCGCGTGTCCAGCATGCCGACCCGCAGCGTGCCCGCGCCGCCATCGGCGGCGATGCGGGCGGCGCGGCGGGCGAAGTCGGACACCACGTCGTCGCGCTTGCGCGGGCCGGTGCAGTTGAAGATGCGCGCGCGGATGCAGCGGATGCGGTCGTTACGCCAGTACTGGAACGCCAGCAGGTCCTGCGCCACCTTGCTGACCCCGTACGGGTGCAGCGGCAGCGGCGGCGTGTCCTCGTCCACAGCGCCCCGCTCCGGCGTCAGGCTGGCGCCGTACTGGGCCGAGGAGCAGGCCACCACCACCATCGGGTCGTAGCCGGGGTCCAACTCGGCGCGGACCGCGCGCACCGCCTCGAACACGTTCACGGTGCCGATGACGTTGACCTCCAGCGTCTCCCACGGGTCGTCCCAGGACCGCACCGGCAGGCTCTGCCCGGCGAGGTGGTAGATCGTGGCCGGGCGTTCGTGGGCGATCAGCCGGCGCACCGGCTCGGCGTGGCGCACATCCAGCTCGCGCAGGTCGAACCGCCCGGCGATATCCTCAATTCGGATGGTGGGGCGGAAGTAGCTGCCGACCACCGGCCCGGCGCCCGACGACGCGAGCCGTTCCAGCAGATGCGAGCCGACCATGCCGGCGGCCCCGGTGATGACGATTGCGGCCATGGGCGCCCTCGATGCGATGCCGGATGGTCATAGCGCGGCGGACGCCACCGCGCCTACAACGGCGCATGGCCCAGGCGCGTGACAACACCGACCAGTTGCCCCTTCCCGCCGATATCGCGCTGGACGTACGGGGCGACATGCAGTTGGACGCCGACGAGACCCTGCGCGGCTGGTGCTGGTCGCCGTCGCGCCCGCGTGAGCGGCTGGCGGTCGAGATCGCGTTCGACGCGGCGGTGACGGCCCAGGTCGGCGCCGGCGAGTTCCGCCGCGACCTGCACGACCAGGGCATCGGCGACGGCCGCCACGGCTTCAGCTTTCGCCTGCCGCGCGACCTGCGGCGGGGGCCGGACGCGCCCGGCATGATCTCGGCCCGGACGGCGCGCGGCCATCAGGTGTTCGGGCGGGTGAGGCTGGCGAACTTCGCCCAGGCGGGCGCGCATGACGCGACGCTGGACCGCATCGCCGCCGCCCTCGCGGCCCTGTCCCGTTCGTTCGACGCCACGGCGGAGCGTCCGTGCGCCCCCGGCGCACGGTGGCGGGCCGGGTTCGCGGCGGTGGGGACGGCGCTGGCCGGCGAGCATCCGGTGAGCGCCGCGCAGAGCCGCCTGCTCCGGCACGCAGCGCCGCCTCGCCTCGCTCGCGAGGCCCGCCCGGCGGCGACGCTGGTGCGCCTGGCCGGGGGCGAGGCTGCGGCCGAGTGGCGCTGGCTGGCGGCGGCGGCGGGGCTGACCGTGACCCATGCGGTCGAACTCCTGCTGATCGACCCCGCGCTCGACCCGCATCTGGCGCTGTTCCCCGCACTGGTCGAGGGGCTGGCGTTCCGCCGCGCGCCGGGTGTCGCCACGCTGGCGCGGACGCTCGATCACGCGCGGGCCGCACGCGGCGCGATGGTGCTGTTCGCCGGCTCCGACGGTTCGCCCGCCGGCATCGGCGCGTTGCTGGCGCGGGCGGGCGACGGCGTGCTGCTGCCGCGCGCCACGGCGGACGCGCTGGGGCTGGGCCGCCTTCCCGCGTGGCGCCTGCCGGTGGCGGCCGGCCTCCTGCTGGCGCTGCCCCGGTCGCTGTTGCCGGCGGTGGACGCGGCGTCGCTCTGGCCCAGCCTGCTCGCGGCGGCGGCGGCAAGGAACATCCCCATCCGGGTGCTGGACGAGCCATGGGGACCGCCCGCATGAACCATGCCCTGCTGCCCCAGGTCCGCCTGCCGGCCGTAAGCTTCGTCTCGCAGGCCGAATACGACGCTTGGTGCGACCACGCGGCGCCCCTGATCGCCGCCCAGGCGCGCACCGATCACGCCGCCCTGGCCGCCGCCGACCCGCAGGCCAGCCGGCTCGACCACGCCGCCACCTGCGCGCCGTGCCTGCGCCCGACCAACCTCGCCATCGAGGTCGGCGACAAGGCGGCGGGCCGGCGCGGGCGGCAGGTGTGCGACTGCGAGGACGCGCTGACCATGCCGGCGCGGGCATTGCTGCACGCCGCCGGGGTGGAGGGCGGCCTGCAACCCTGGTCGCGGCTGCTGCTGTTCGGACCGGCGGCGGCGGAGCATCCCCGGCTGGCCGCGCTGTCCGCCGACGCCACGCATCTGGCCGGCTTTGGCTCGGATGGCCGCCTGGATGCGCCCGATGGCCGCTTCCATCTGGCGCTGGCATCCGCCAGCCTGCCGCTGGTCGCCGAGCCGCTGGCCGGAATGGCCGAGCTGCGGCGGGTGCTGGCGCCGGGCGGCACGCTGCTGGCCCAGTTCGCGTTCCGCCCGCGCGCCCGCCGCAGCGTCGCCCAACCGATCCGCCGCGAGAGCGTCCGCGACGGCATGGCGCCGCATGACGCCCATGATTTCGGCTGGGATATCCTCGCCACATTGCGCGAGCTGGGTTTTGCACAGGCGACGATGCTGCGGCTCTGGTCGCATGAACTGGGCTACTGGGGCGGCTCCAACTTCATCCTGAAGGCGGTCGCATGATGAACGTGCTGCTGTCCGGTGCCCGCCGGCAGGTGGTGCGGGCGCGGGCGCCGTTGCGGCTCGGCCTGGCCGGCGGCGGCACCGACCTCAGCCCGTATTGCGACGAGTTCGGCGGCGCCGTGCTGAACGCCACCATCGACCGCTACGCCTACGCCTTCATCGAGGCGTCCGACGATGGCCAGGTGCATTTCGCCGCCCGCGACCTCGGCATCGAGGAGGCGATGGCGCCGGACGACACCGCCCTGGCCAGCGCCCGGCTACAGATCCACGCCGGCGTCTATCGCCGCATGCTGCGCGATTTCGGCGCGGGGGCGGCGCTGCCGGGCCTGCGCATCACCACCTATGTCGATGCGCCCGCAGGCTCCGGCCTCGGCTCCAGCAGCGCCCTGGTGGTGGCGCTGGTCGAGGCGTTCCGCACCTTGATGGGCCTGCCGCTCGGCCTGTACGACGTGGCGCACCTGGCGTTCGAGGTGGAACGCATCGACCTCGCCTTGTCCGGCGGCAAGCAGGACCAGTACGCGGCGGCGTTCGGCGGCGCCAACTTCATCGAGTTCCTGGCGCACGACCGGGTGATCGTGAACCCGCTGCGGGTGGCGCGCGGCTTCGTCAACGAGCTGGAAACGGCGCTGGTGACCTGCTTCTCCGGCGTGTCGCGGCGCAGCGAGGCGATCATCGAGGACCAGCGGCGCAACATGATCGGCCACAGCGCCAGCGCCATCGAGAGCCTGCATCAGTTGAAGCACGATGCGGTCGAGATGAAGCAGGCGTTGCTGCGCGGCGAGATCGGCCACATGGCGGAGATCCTGAACCGCTCCTGGGCGGCCAAGAAACGTACGGCGGCGGGCGTCAGCAGCCGCCAGATCGACGAGCTGTACGAAACCGCCATGGCGCACGGCGCCATCGCCGGCAAGGTGTCGGGCGCTGGCGGCGGCGGCTTCGTCATGTTCATCGTGCCGCCGCAGAGCCGGGTGGCGCTGATCCGCGCGCTCAACGACACCGGCGCCACCGCCAGCGCGGTGCATTTCACCAGCCAGGGTGCGGAGAGCTGGGTGACCGGAGAGTTATAATCTCCACCGGCGCCCAGCAGTAGGTCCGAACCAGGTTGAGTTCACACTATTGTTACTAAGCAATAACGGAAGTTTCTTCCGCCGCTTCGTGCGTCCGTCTATTTATTGACAAAAATTCATAAATCGGGGGATACAGACGTGGCACTTTCTTGTCGGTTGACGAGTGCGCTAGGGCTGTTCGCGGCGTTCCAGGCCGGCCCGGCCTGGGCGCAGTCGGTCAGCAACGATTGGCCGATGTATGGCTACGCACCGTCCCACATCGCCAGCAACCTGGCCGAACATACGCTCAATGACACCAATGCCAGGCAGTTGCGGCAGCATTGGGCGACTTCGATCGACGGCGGCGCCATCACCGGCCAGGCTATCGTGGCCGGCGCGATTGCCACCGCTGGCGGCGTAAAGG
>JAYTQW010000045.1:0-7495 GCA_043746535.1 Rhodospirillales bacterium | reverse complement strand
ACAGCGCGTGCAGCTTGCACTCGCGGCCGGCGCCATCATCGGCACCTGGCTGTGGGACCTGCCCGTTGACCGTTTCACCGTGGACGAGGGCTTCGCTCGAAATTTCGGCATCGACCCCGCGCTCGGGCGTATCGGCCTCAGCCTCGAACAAGTGGTCGCGACCGTCCACCCCGACGACAAGCCGGGACTAGCCGCCGCCATCAACGAGGCGATCGCCCGCGGCGGCGCTTACGCCCACCAGTATCGAGTGCGGCGCGCCGATGGAAATTACTACTGGATCGAGGCAAATGGCCGGGTTGACCACGCCCCGGACGGTACGCCGCTCAGCTTCCCCGGCGTCCTGATCGACGTAGAGGAACGGCGCGCCGTGGAGGCGGAGCGCGATCGGGACGCCGCCGCGCTCCGCGCCCTCACCGAGACGCTGGAGCAGCGCGTCGCCGAACGCACGGCCGACCTGATGAACGCCCAGGACGTGCTGCGTCAGGCGCAGAAGATGGAAGCCGTCGGCCAGCTTACCGGCGGCCTCGCACACGACTTCAACAATCTTCTGACCGGCATCACCGGCAGCCTCGAGCTGCTAAGCACCCGTCTCGGGCAGGGGCGCCTGAAGGACCTGGACCGTTACGTCGGCGTCGCTCAGAACGCAGCCAAGCGGGCCGCAGCCCTCACGCACCGACTTCTTGCGTTCTCGCGCCGGCAAACGCTGGACCCCAGGTCGACGGACGTGAACCGGCTGGTCGGCGGAATGGAGGAACTGGTACGCCGCACCGTCGGCCCCGCCATCGAGATCGAAGTCGTGGGCGCCGCGGGGCTGTGGCCGACGCTGGTAGATCCGTCGCAGCTAGAGAACGCGTTGCTCAACCTGTGCATCAATGCGCGCGATGCCATGCCGGACGGTGGCCGACTGACGATCGAAACGGCGAACCGCTGGCTCGACCAGCGCGCGGCGCAGGAGCGCGAGCTCCAGCCTGGCCAGTACATCTCACTCTGCGTCAGCGACACCGGCTCGGGCATGACGCCCGAGGTGATTGCGAAGGCGTTCGATCCGTTCTTCACCACCAAGCCCCTGGGTCAGGGCACGGGGCTCGGCCTGAGCATGATCTACGGCTTCGTCCGGCAGAGCGGCGGCCAGGCGCGCATCTACAGCGAGGCCGGGCAGGGCGCGATGGTGTGCCTGTACCTGCCACGCCACCTTGGGGCTGTGAATACGGCCAAGACAATCCTGGACCTGAGCGACGCGCTGCGGGCCGGACAAGGCGAGACAGTGCTGGTGGTGGACGACGAACCCGCCATTCGCATGCTGGTGATGGAGGTGCTGGAGGATATGGGTTACGCCGCGATCGAGGCGGGGGACGGGGTGTCGGGGTTGCGCGTGCTGCAGTCGGACGCGCGGGTCGACCTGCTGGTGACCGACGTGGGCCTGCCCGGCGGCATGAACGGGCGTCAGATGGCGGACGCGGCCAGGATCAACCGTCCCGACCTCAAGGTGCTGTTCATCACGGGCTATGCCGAAAACGCGGTTGTCGGCAACGGGCACCTGGAAAGGGGCATGCACGTCATGACCAAGCCATTTGCGATGCAGGCACTCGCGAACCGAATACAGGCACTCATTGCAGGCCAGTGACAGGGGTAGGCCGGGATAACTGTACAACTCGTCACAGGCCATTCGGGCCGGCTTCAAGGGTTTTGTTGCAAACCCTGGATCGCGCCGCATGAGCTGACGGCGGCCGATGATGTCAGACCAGCGAGCCTTCGCGTTGACTTGTTGGATTCTCGGATCGGGCCTTCCGGACCCAAAACCCAGCGGAGTGCGCTTCGAGGGAGCCGGTGATGGATGGCAGGTCACGGCAGAGGCTCGCCGGTATCAGACAGGCCGAATGAAGCGCGTGCTTGAGAGTGGTAGGTGAGCGCGGCTGCAACGATTAATGGCCGCATCGTATGCATAGCCACTATAATACGTGTTCGTAATGAAATTATGTCCGAACACAACTGATTTACTGACTTAAGCCATTCATTCCGAGACGAACATAAAGCGAGGACTTATGATGCATTAGGCCAGTTGTGGTGAGCCATATGCAAGCTTCAGCGTCCAAATTCTTCGGAACCAATTCGGAAGGCGTGAAGCTCTTCTTGGAATCGATCCAGGGACTGCGAGGCTTTTCGGCCGTCAGCGTCATGCTGGCCCATGTCTATCTCATGGCCGAGCACAAGGCGCTGTTGCCGGGGATGGGAGGCGGCACAGGGCTGCCGGGAGCGTTCGCGAGCGTATGGTCCGTCCTCGGCAACGGTGTTGCGCTGTTCTTCATCATCAGCGGGTTCTTGATCCCGGCGAGCCTGCTCCGGCATCGTGACGTAGGCCGCTTCATGGTCGACCGGGCGCTGCGCATCCTGCCGGTCTATCTTGTGCTGACCGCCGTGGTGTTCGCGGTCGGCCCGCTGATCGGCTACAAATGGATGGCCGACCTCAGCCAGCTTCATTTCGCGGGCGCCCTGGCCGCCAATGCATTGTTCATCGCACCTCTGATCGGGGTTCCGCTGGCGCAGCAGAACTCGTGGTCGCTGACATACGAGTGGATCTTCTATCTCACGATGGCCGCCGCCTACGTGCTGCACTATCGCGCGCACAGCCGGATCGGGTTGGGCCTGG
Source organism: Rhodospirillales bacterium (assembly GCA_043746535.1). Classification (GTDB taxonomy): domain Bacteria; phylum Pseudomonadota; class Alphaproteobacteria; order Acetobacterales; family Acetobacteraceae; genus CAVRQM01. The sequence goes on along the minus strand of JAYTQW010000045.1, from coordinate 4,848 downwards.
TGCTGGCGCTTGCGGCCGTCGGCATCGTGGTCTGGCCGGTCTGCCTGTTCTTCGTGCTCGGCATGGCGTTCGCCTACTATGGCTGGGTGATCCGCTTGCCGACCCTGATCGGCCTCGTGGCCGGAGTGGCCGCGCTCGCGGCACTTTATGGGCTGCACGAGGACGGCAGCGACTGGGTGGCTTGGCTGCCCGGTGCGATCGTCTTCGGTATCGTGCTCGACCAACGCTCCGGCCTTGCACGAATGCTCAACACCCGCGTGATGTCGTTCCTGGGACGGATCAGCTACAGCCTCTACCTTGTCCACCCCTTCGTCGTGTTCGGCTCGCTGGTGGTCGCGGCCCGTCTGGACGCGCACGGCATGGCGCGTCCCCTGGTGTTCGCGATCTACGTCGCGTTCGCCCTGGCCGCGTCCGTGATCGCGGCCGCCATCAGCTACGAGTTGCTTGAGGTGCGCCTGCGCCGCCTGCTCGGCGGCATGGTCGCCCGGCCCCGCCTGTTGCCGGTTGCCGTATCAGCCGGTTGAGGCCGACGCCCCGGACCCATCGCTCAGTCCGGGGCATCGGCGCTCATGCGGCAGCCGTCACACCGAGTAGTACATCTCGAACTCGACCGGATGCGGGGTGTGCTCGAAGCGGTACACCTCGGTCCATTTCAGCTCCATGTAGCTCTCGATCTGCTCGATGCTGAACACGTCGCCGGCCAGCAGGAACTCGTGGTCGGCGGCCAGCGCGCCCAGCGCCTCGCGCAGGCTGCCGCAGACGGTGGGGATGCCCTTCAGCTCCTCCGGCGGCAGGTCGTAGAGGTCCTTGTCCATCGGGTCGCCGGGATGGATCTTGTTCTTGATGCCATCCAGGCCGGCCATCAGGATCGCCGAGAACGCGAGGTAGGGGTTGGCGCTGGGGTCGGGGAAGCGGACCTCGACGCGCTTGGCCTTCGGGTTGGTGGTGTACGGGATGCGGCACGACGCCGAGCGGTTGCGGGCCGAGTAGGCCAGCAGCACCGGGGCCTCGAAGCCGGGGATCAGGCGCTTGTAGCTGTTGGTGCTCGGGTTGCTGAAGGCGTTGATGGCCTTGGCGTGCTTGATGATGCCGCCGATGAAGTACAGGCAAGTCTCCGACAGGTCGGCGTAGCCATTGCCGGCGAACAGCGGCTTGCCGTCCTTCCAGATCGACTGGTGCGTGTGCATGCCGGTGCCGTTGTCGCCATAGATCGGCTTGGGCATGAACGTCGCGGTCTTGCCGTAGCTGTGGGCGACGTTGTGGACGCAGTATTTGTAGATCTGCATCTGGTCGGCCATCTTGGTCAGCGTGGTGAAGCGGGTGCCCAGCTCATGCTGCGACTGCGCCACCTCGTGATGGTGCTTCTCGATCGGAAGGCCCATCTCGCCCATCGTCGACAGCATCTCGGCGCGCAGGTCGCTCTCGCTGTCCACCGGCGGCACCGGGAAATAGCCGCCCTTGATGCCCGGGCGGTGGCCCATGTTGCCGTCCGGGTAGTCCCTGATGTTGGCGCCGGGGCCTTCGCTGCTGTCGATCTGGTGCATGGCGAAGTTGCCGCCGGTGCCGAACTTCACGCTGTCGAAGATGAAGAACTCGGCCTCGGCGCCGACCATCACGGTGTCGCCGATGCCGGTGGCGGCCACGTACGCCTCCGCCTTCTTGGCGGTGCTGCGCGGGTCGCGGGCATAGGACTGTCCGGTGGACGGCTCGAAGATGTCGCAGAACAGGATCAGGCTCGGTTTCGCCGCGAACGGGTCCATGACCGCGGTCGAGGGGTCCGGCATCAGGATCATGTCGCTCTCGTTGATCGCCTTCCAGCCGGCGATGGAGGAGCCGTCGAACATGATGCCGTCGGCGAACGCATCCTCGTCGATGGTGGAGACGTGCTGTGCCGTGTGCTGCCACTTGCCGCGCGGGTCGGTGAAGCGGAGGTCGACGTATTCGACGGAATGCTCCTTGAACATCTCCATCACGTCCGCGACCGTCTTAGCCGTGTCTGCCATCAATCCAGTTCCTTTGGTAAGTTCAACGATAATGCTGGGTAGGCACGGCTAGATGGCGTCCTCGCCGCGCTCGCCGGTGCGGATGCGGATCACTTCCTCGACCGAGGAGACGAAGATCTTGCCGTCGCCGATGCGCCCGGTGCGGGCGGCGTTGATGATCGCCTCCACCGCGCGTTCGGCGACGTGGTCCTCGCAGACCACCTCGATCTTCACCTTGGGCAGGAAATCGACCACGTATTCGGCGCCGCGGTACAGCTCGGTGTGGCCCTTCTGCCGCCCGAACCCCTTGGCCTCCGTCACCGTGATCCCCTGCAAGCCGACCTCGTGCAAAGCCTCCTTCACCTCATCCAGCTTGAACGGCTTGATGACCGCCTCGATCTTTTTCATGCCTGTATGCGCCGCCCTGGCGGCCCCCCCAACGATGCGGGAGGTTTGCACGATGCGTGCCAGCCGGCAATCCAGCGGGGGGCCGTGCCGCAACCGTTGCGATGCTGGTCAAATCGGCCGAGTTGCCTAATTTTACGGCAGGCAGTTGATGCGCCGCCCACCCCGACCCATACTCGCTGGCCGTCCATTGCGGGAGATTTCCGGTGAAGCCACTGAACACGCTGCTGTCGGGCAGCGGCACCACCATCTTCACGGTGATGTCCGCGCTGGCCGCGCAGCACGACGCCATCAACCTGGGCCAGGGCTTCCCCGACACCGAGGGGCCGCCCGACGTGGTGCGGGCCGCCGCCGACGCATTGCTCGACCACCGCAACCAGTATCCGCCGCTGGCCGGGGTGCCGGAACTGCGCGCCGCCGTGGCCGCCGCCAACATGCGGTTCTACGGCCTCGACATCGACCCGGCGCGGGAGGTGGTGGTGACGTCCGGCGCCACCGAGGCGATCACCGCGTCGCTGATGGCGCTGCTCGATCCGGGCGACGAGGTGGTGCTGATCGAGCCGCTCTACGACACCTACCTGCCGGTGGTGCGGATGCTGGGCGCGATCCCGCGCCTGGTGCGGCTGACGCCGCCGAAATGGGAGCTGCCGCGCGCCGAGCTGGCGGCGGCGTTCGGGCCGAAGACCAAGGCGATCCTGCTGAACACGCCGATGAACCCGACCGGCAAGGTGTTCACCACCGCCGAACTCGCCTTCATCGCCGGCCTGTTGCAGAAGCACGACGCCTACGCGGTGTGCGACGAGGTGTACGAGCACCTGACCTATGACGGCTGGCGGCACATCCCGCTGATGACGCTGCCGGGGATGCGGGAGCGTTGCCTGCGCATCGGCAGCGCCGGCAAGACGTTCTCGCTGACCGGGTGGAAGGTCGGCTACATCACCGCCACGGCGGCGCTGGCGTCGGTGGCGGCCAAGGCGCACCAGAACCTCACCTTCACCACGCCGCCCAACCTGCAACGCGCGGTGGCGGTCGGGCTCGGCAAGGACGACGCCTATTTCGCCGGGCTGGCGGGCGACCTGGCGGAGCGGCGCGACCGGCTGTCGGCGGGGCTGGCGCGGCTCGGCTTCGGCGTGCTGCCGGCACAGGGCAGCTACTTCGTGACCGCCGACTTCGCCCCGCTCGGCTTTGCCGGCGACGATGTGGCGTTCTGCCGCCACATTACCGAACAGGCGCGGGTGACGGCCATCCCAGTGTCCGCCTTCTACGCCGGCGACGCGCCCAGCCACTACGCGCGGTTCGCCTTCTGCAAGCGCCCGGAGGTGCTGGACAAGGCGCTGGCGCGGCTGGAGGCGCATTTCCACGCCGCCGCGACCGCCGCCACGTTGACGGATACCGCCGTTTCGGCGTAGGAGGCCCCCCGGATGGCGGTCGTAGCTCAGTTGGTAGAGCGCCAGGTTGTGGTCTTGGATGTCGCGGGTTCGAGACCCGTCGATCGCCCCATCCGCCCTTTTCGCTGAACCATCCAGCCGGACGGCCGTGCCACCCACATGAGCGCGGCCATCGACACCTTCCTGTACGCGCTGGTGGCGCTGCTGGTCATCATCGACCCTGCTGGCACCGCCGCGCTGTTCGCGGCGCTGACCCCGCACGACACCCGTGCCGAGCGCGCCGAGCAGGCATGGCGGGCGATCATCGTGGCGTTCCTGGTGCTGGCGGTGTTCGGGCTGGGCGGGCAGGGGCTGCTGCGCTCGCTCGGCATCGGCCTGCCGGCCATGAGGATCGCCGGCGGCATCCTGCTGTTCCTCACCGCCGCCGACATGGTGAGTGCCCGCGGGGCGTTGCGCGCCTCGCCGGAGGAGCGGGCCGAGGCGACCCGGACCGAGGACGACATCAGCGTGTTCCCGCTGGCCATCCCGCTGATCGCCGGGCCGGGCGCCATGACGACGATGGTGCTGCTGCACTCGCGCGCCGGCGGCCAGTGGCAGTCGGTGGTGGCGGTGCAGGCGGCGCTGGTGGTGGCGCTGGGCGTGACACTGGGCGGCCTGCTGTCGGCGCGGCATATCCAGCGACTGCTGGGCGTCACCGGGGCCAACGTGATCGGGCGCGTGCTGGGCGTGCTGCTGGCGGCGCTGGCGGTGCAGATCGCGGTCGACGGCGCGCGCGAGGCGCTCGGGATGAGCTGAACCGGACGGTGGTATAGAAATACCACAGCGGTAAACCCTTGACCGGGCAATGGCTTGCGGCCATAAGCCGCGCTCTGACCTGCAAGCCTGAATCCGGGGACTGATCCGATGATGAAGCATACCCCTTCGCTGAAACCGGCGGAGGTCACACAGGACTGGATACTGATCGACGCCAACGGCGTGGTGCTGGGCCGGCTCGCCTCGGTAATCGCCTCGCGCCTGCGCGGCAAGCACAAGCCGCAGTTCACCCCGCATGTCGATTGCGGCGACAACGTCGT